>NZ_AWNK01000005.1:142500-338012 GCF_000469585.1 Chrysiogenes arsenatis DSM 11915 | reverse complement strand
AACCCTTTTAAGCCGTCAACGCAAGCTATGAAAATATCCTTAACTCCACGGTTTTGTAGTCCGTTAAGAATACTAAGCCAGAACTTTGCCCCTTCATTTTCCGCGATCCACATGCCAAGAACTTCCTTTTGTCCCTCCATGGTGACAGCCAACGCGAGATACACTGCTTTGTTGATAATGTGTCCGCCTTGTCTCCCTTTCACCCTGATAGCATCCAGATAAACAATGGGGTAAACTTCATCAAGGGGACGGTTTTGCCATGATTTCACATCGTCAATCACAGCATCGGTTACTTGGGATATTAAGGTGGGGGAAACCTCCACACCATACATTTCTTCCAAGTGAACTTGAATGTCCCGTGTACTCATGCCCAGCGCGTACATAGAGAGGATTTTATCGTCAAAACCATGAAAACGGCTTTGACCTTTGGGGATAATTTTTGGCTCAAAACTGGCGTCGCGGTCACGGGGGACATTGATCTGAAGCTCACCAAACTCGCCGCTAATAGTCTTTGGATATTTGCCGTTGCGTGAGTTTCCAGCCTGCTTGTCTGACTTTCCATGTTTGGCATAGCCAAGATGGTCTGTCATCTCTGTCTGCATTGCACGCTCTACAAGTCGCTTCGTTAACTCTTTGAGTAGACCGCCTTCGCCTACAAGATCTTCAGGCTTTTTATAGTTGACAAGAAGCTGGTCGAGAAGTTCATCGGAAATGGCCATGGGATACTCCTTGAGATATGATCAGAATAGTATCTTAAATGGCCACTTACACAAAATATTTTACACACTCCGCCGATGACACTCGGGTTGAATGTTGTTGCCTGAGTTTGTGCATTGAGAGCTTACCTAAGCTCTCAATGCACTATCTGAGTGTATTTGCTAAGGTGTATAAATCTGTACTGCTGTAATCATGTCATCCGTTTCAATGCGCACTGCCGTAGCTATATCAGCTGTTTCAGTAAGGGTTGCTAGTGGAATTTTACTTACAATGCTTTCCAAATTTACACTAACCACATCACTACCACTTGCACCCAAGCTTGCATTTATAGCGCTCTTGATATGCAACGCTACTTCCTCTAGCTGTGTTGACGTTACCGCCTGAATCGTGTCGCTTTCTATTGAGTTCTTCAGTGAGCCGAGGAATATGTCGATCGTAATATTTGTCACGTTATTTCCTGCTGGTTCAGAATTTGCTCCCGTCAGGAGCAGCTCAATTGCGCGCATCACCGTAACAATTACAGCATCAGCAGTATCTGGAATGACTTCTACAGGCAACATGGCTACTAACAGTTGGGGATTCAGGAGATCAAATTGATCTGGACTGTCAGCGTAATACTTGACAATCGCATCTGCTAGGGTTTGATATCCATACATCTCATTAGTTTCAAAAGCAGTCGCGTTCGTTGATTTTATAAGATCATTGAGGGTCTGAATATATCTCTGGAAAATCACGTCTACGCTGTCATTTGTGATTGAAAATAATTCAACATTCAGTGTTGAGTTGATAATGCCTTTTATCTCAGGGCGAAGTGCTACAATGGTTGTAATAGCATCCACTCGCACATCAGTTGTATCAAAACTCTCATCGAATTTTGCCAGCAAAGTGGATGAATTGGGCACATTGGTAAATATGTTTACGCCACCGTGTGCAGTGATCAGGTCACCATCATATGCTTGAGCTGAAAATCGCCCTAAATGATCAGCTACAAACTCGCTTTCGCCTATTGTTACTGTTGCATTAGCTAATGCTCCAGAAAGTCTGACAAGACCTTCAATAGAGATACTTTCTGGCTCACTTTCTTCCGCAGGAGTTTGAATAGTTTCGCGTAAATAATCTTTCAGATCGGTGCTTTTGTTGTTTGCCGTTTTGAGTAGCATAATTGTTTCAGTATTGCCCGGAAGCTCTCGCGTGCGTAACTCTGCCTTTGAATCCTTAATGCGAATTTGCCCCTCAAACAAATACGGCGCGTCAAGAGTGACGGTCAGGAGATCATTGGAAATGTCCCATGTGCCAATTTTTGATGTATAGCGTGTAAATGTTTGAGTGATCGGATTCCAATCCGCTTGGATTATATTTCCGCTACTATTCGCATCACTTTGACTCCCATCAAAAGCAAAACTAATTCCACCTCCAATACCTATCGATGTGTTTGAATATTTTAGGTTCGTAGCAATTTGACCAAGTGTCGGTGTCGGAGGGTTTGCGGTCTGTGTCTGTGCTAAGTATGAAACATCATACCAATCACTGTCACTGAAGCCGCTTGTTTTTACTGTAAATGTTGCACTGATGGCATGAATACTGAGAGTTGACGGAATCGGCCTGTTGTTAAGTTGAACCAGTGGGTATGACCAGTTGATTTTCAACTCACCGCTAAAATTATCTTTATCGTTACTTACCACAATCATTTTCGACGATTTATTGCTAATTTGATCTTCGCTGGTATCGGTGGAACATTGTGTAAAGCGGGGAAATTGACAACGTAGCTCTTCTAAAGTCACGGAATTCTCTGAAAAGAACAATCTGTCAAGTTTGCGATAATCATTTTTCCTCTCCTTTATTGCAAATAGTTCGATAGGGGCGGCTACGCCATTCCATTGAACATCCACAGGAAATTGAATGTCGAGCGCGTAATCGAAGCCATTTACGTGTACTTTATGATTTGATGGGCGATTATCTTTAGCTTCATGTTGTCGCTCTTCAAAGCTATCAAAAAAACTTTCAATGCTATTGAGAAGAGAACTGTCAGAAGAGTCTAGCTCAAAAGAATCTTTAATTTGATTAACTTGTTGCGCTATTGCAAATTGGGCATTTTCTTTGTTGCTAAATTGCTGAATGCCCCGTTGGGCAATGCCTTTACTTAACCCTGCAGTAATCTCTGCCCTTGATTGGATTGAGTTTTTCACTGTGTCTTGAACATGAGCCAAATGGGAAGACGAGGCTATTTTAACGATATCTCCTGTTTCAACTTGGAGTTCAGCTACGTGCTCCATTGAAGTAGATTCGGTAACTTTTGCTGCCAACTGTGCGCCTATTGCCCCAAGAAGCGCACGACTCAATTCTTGCTTTTCACTTGACGTACCAGCTACCTCCTTTAGTTTGTCTACGACTGAATGGATATGGACAGCGAACTTGAAAGCCGCTAAAGAATTGTCGCTTGTGTCGCCAGTATCCGCGATATCCATTGCCTGAACGTCACCAAATCTGTTTAGCAATGCACGAACGCTTTCACGTGAGTCACCTGCCTCAGCGAGCAGAGTAGTCAACGGGTGAATATGGGCTGCATTAACTATGTCGCCTGTCTCAATTATTCGGGTGTACTTGGCGTCAAAGTCAAATCCGGTAAACGTGTCTCTACCGCCTGTTACTTCAATATACGCCCCAAAAGGAACATTATCGAATGAATACCTTCCTTTAGCATCAGTTGTGGTTGTGTTTATCAATGAGGTTCGCGTGAAATCAGAGTAAAGATTAACTTGCGAGCCGAATAAGTAACCATCTGCTACGTTGCCAGAGATTGCAGTGATAGCGGTAGCAGTAGGCGACTGCGTATCGCCTAAGCTGGTATTACCACTTCCACTTCCTCCCCCACCGCCACATCCAATGATAAGGCCTACTGTCGCTAGAGCTGCAATTGCTTTTTTCATCTAACACCCCTCCAGATCAAACGTATACTGCTACAGAACAGCAGCAAAATTTACAAATATGAACTATATTGCACTTATTATGAGTAAATACAACCCATAAATGGTTTTCATAAACTGGTTGTAACTTATAATTCATATATGAAAACTGCAACCACCCATCACGCTAGAGTAGAGCTTGGCACAACAATAAGAGCGATTCGCCGGAGCATGCAATTAACGCAAGAGGAACTTGCTGAGCGCGCTTCTTTGAGTTGTAAGTTTGTGAGTGAAATTGAGCGTGGCCAAGCTAATCCGAGCATAGAAACACTTGCCAATATTGCGGATGGTTTAGGTATAGACATTGTAGAGTTGTTTTGCAACGAAAACACTCTAATTATCAAGAATGATAAAATAAAAGAAGTAAAAGTTGCATTTGATATATTAACGGAGTTTTTCTCAGGGAAATGCACCAAGGACTAAGCTGGCTCTGCCGTTTTGTGACACTCGGGTTGAATGTTGTTGCCTAAACAAAAAAGTCCAAGGGAAGCACTGGCTTTCCTTGGACTTTTTGTTGTTTGGTCGTGTTGTTCGCGGTGGACTTAGTAGATCGTCGGGGCTGATCCCAGTTTGTAGTATTCCTGAATTGGTAGTACCGATGTCTGACTTTTCTTGCGCGCTTCGATGGCGGTCACCGCTGCGAGTGCGCCTTCGATGGTTGTAGAGTATGGCACCTTGTAGGTCAGGACGCTGCGACGGATGGAAAGATCGTCCGAACGGGAACGCGAGCCTTCTGGTGTGTTGATGACGAGAGCAATCTCGCCGTTGACGATCTTATCAACGATATTCGGTCGCCCTTCTTTGACTTTGTGAACCACGTCGACATTGACTCCCTTGTCTTTCAGGAAAGCGGCAGTCCCGCGAGTAGCGACGACGGCGAAGCCCAGCTGCAGAAGCTTTTCAGCAATGTGTGTTACGAACGGTTTATCTTCGTCGCGCACGCTGATAAACGCCGTGCCTTTTGATGGTAGATTGCCACCGGCTCCGGCTTGTGCTTTGCCAAAAGCGATACCGAAGTTCATATCGATCCCCATGACTTCGCCAGTCGACTTCATTTCCGGCCCCAGCACGGTGTCGACGCCAGGGAACTTGATGAAGGGGAAGACTGCTTCCTTCACGCTAAAGTATTCAGGCGTGTAGTCTTCGGTTAATCCAAGTTCAGGGAGTTTTTTCCCAGCCATCACGCGCGCAGCAATTTTGGCGTACGGGATGCCCGTTGCTTTTGAGACAAACGGCACGGTGCGGCTGGCGCGTGGGTTGACTTCCAACAGGTAGATATCTTCGCCTTTTACCGCAAACTGAATATTCATCAGCCCGACAACGCCGAGTTCAAGGGCGAGCATGCGGGTTTGGCGGCGGATTTCTTCGCAGATAGCGTCGGAAATATTGCGCGGCGGCAGCGAGCAGGCGGAGTCGCCGGAGTGGATGCCTGCTTCTTCGATGTGTTCCATCAGGCCAGCAATGATAACGTTTTCGCCGTCGCAGATGGCATCAACATCAAGTTCGACCGCATGTTGCAAGAAGAGGTCGATCAGGATCGGGTGCTCCGGCGAAGCTTTGACCGCCCGTTCCATGTAGTCGCGCAGATCTTCGGTGTTGTAGACGATTTCCATAGCGCGGCCACCAAGGACGTACGACGGACGAACGACGACGGGATACCCGATCCGCTCGGCGATGGCGACAGCCTGTTCTTTGCTGGTCGCGGTGTCGTTGTCTGGCTGACGCAGTCCGAGTTTTTCTACCAGTTGTTTAAAGCGCTCGCGGTCTTCGGCGCGGTCGATAGCATCCGGCGTGGTGCCGAGGATTGGTACCCGCTCTTTTTCGAGTGGCACGGCGAGCTTAAGCGGCGTTTGTCCGCCAAACTGCACAATGAGGCCGATGGGCTTTTCTTTTTCCACAATGGCCAGAATGTCTTCGCGTGTGATTGGTTCAAAGTAGAGGCGGTCGGAGGTATCGTAGTCGGTCGAAACGGTTTCCGGGTTACAGTTGACCATGATCGTTTCGTAGCCATCATCGCTGAGGGCAAACGCGGCGTGACAGCAGCAGTAGTCAAACTCAATCCCTTGGCCGATCCGGTTGGGGCCGCCACCGATAATCATAATTTTTTTACGGTCGGTTGGTGCCGCCTCGCACTCTTCTTCGTAGGTTGAATAGAGGTATGGCGTGTGCGCTTCAAACTCGGCAGCACAGGTGTCGATCCGCTTGAAAACCGGCAGGACGCCGAATTTATGGCGAATAACTTCGATGTTTTTTTCATCAGTGTTGAGTAGCGTGGCAAGACGGCGGTCGCTAAAACCCATCTGCTTTGCTTCACGCATGAATTCCGCACTTAGGTTATGGAACGAACCAAGGGCGCTGAGTTTCCCTTCCATGGCGATGATTTCTTCGAACTGGCGCAGGAACCACGGGTCGATGCCGGTCAGCTCGTGGACTTGATCCACGGTATAGCCAAGGCGAATGGCATCACCGATGTACCACGTGCGTTCGGCGCCGGGGACGCGAAGTTTTTCTTCGACGAGGCTGATAATATCAGGCGTTGGTTTTTTCAGTTTATCCGGTGCAACGCGGCCTTCAAAGCCATAGGAGTCGATTTCAAGCGAACGGAGCACCTTTTGGAAGGATTCCTTAAATGTCCGCCCGATGCTCATTGCTTCGCCCACGCTTTTCATCTGCGTCGTGAGAGTGGCGTTGGCTTTGGGGAATTTTTCGAAAGCGAAGCGTGGGAACTTGGTGACGACATAGTCAATCGTTGGTTCAAAACTCGCTGGAGTTTCTTTGGTGATATCGTTTTGCAGCTCATCAAGCGTATAGCCAACCGCTAGTTTGGCGGCGATTTTGGCAATCGGAAAGCCTGTCGCTTTTGACGCCAGTGCCGAAGAGCGGCTGACGCGCGGGTTCATTTCAATAATAATCAGGCGGCCATCACGCGGATTGACGGCAAACTGCACGTTTGAGCCGCCGGTATCGACACCAATTTCGCGGATAACCTTGATGCTGGCATCGCGCATCATTTGGTATTCTTTGTCGGTCAGGGTTTGCGCGGGCGCAATGGTGATCGAGTCGCCAGTGTGTACGCCCATCGCGTCAAGGTTTTCGATGGAGCAAATGATAACAACGTTGTCTTTGTTGTCGCGCATGACCTCCATTTCGTACTCTTTCCAGCCGATAATTGATTCTTCGATCAGTACTTCGTGCGAAGGAGAAGCGTCAAGTCCGCTGGAGACAATCATTTCCAGCTCTTCCATATTATACGCAATGCCGCCACCAGTCCCACCAAGGGTGAATGACGGACGGATAATCGCGGGGAAGCCGATTTCCTGCACCACTTTACGCGCTTCGGCAATCGAGTGCGCATAACCGCTGTTCGGCATATCAAGGCCGATGCGCTGCATCGCTTCTTTAAACAGCTCGCGGTCTTCCCCTTTTTTGATGGCGTTCAGATTGGCGCCAATCATTTCAACGCCGTATTTTTTGAGGATCCCCATCTCGGCAAGATCAACAGCGGCATTCAGCGCCGTCTGACCACCGACCGTTGGGAGTAGAGCGTCGGGGCGTTCGCGCTCGATAATTTTTTCAAGATACTCAATAGTAATCGGTTCGATATACGTAGCATCTGCCAATTCTGGATCGGTCATAATGCTGGCAGGGTTCGAGTTCACAAGAATGACTTCGTAGCCTTCTTCTTTCAGGGCTTTGACAGCCTGAGTACCGGAATAGTCAAACTCGCAGGCCTGACCGATAACAATCGGGCCAGAGCCAATAATCATAATCTTCTTTAAGTCGCTGCGTCTAGGCACGGCAAACTCCTTTTTCGGGTATTCGCGCGGGAAAATCGCCTGAGATTAAAGGAAATTGTCATTTCTGAAAAGTCTTTTCCGAACTAATTGACGAAAAAGCGCAATCAACACACTGATTCTTGCTGTGCGGCGACGAGACTCTTTGCTAGTATCATGCGTAATACATCGTGCGCACTCGCCGAATCGCTGCTCTAAGCAGATGAAACTACCTATTTTTCCGAAAGGGATGCAATGCAAAACTATACTGCTGAACAACTTTCTGAACTGTTGACACAAGGCGCCCTGCGCGACGTTAGCGCCGAAACCGCCACCAATGGATGGGACGGAAAAGTGCTGATTTCCACTGCCGTCTGGAATCGCTATATTGTTCCCAGCCGCATTTGCGAACAAAAAGGGGAAGCAACAGCGGAACGCTTTGCGCATTTGTGCGAACAGTTGCAGCGAGCGCTTTCCCTGAATATGCAGGATGCGCCACTCGTATTTTTTCAGATTGCCGTGCTGATGGATCCTAACATGGCAAAAGCGCGCGTTGCGCTCAAGTGCCACCGCGTGGGCGATGCGCTCGTCGTAGTCTTGAAGGATGAGGCATGAAGCTTTATTGAGCACCTCGTTCTCCTTGTATTGGGCTTTCGGGTGTGATTGTCAGAAATATGACAATTTTTTCAGCATATCTCCATGCGAGCGAGTGTCGATATCTGACAATTCAGCTCAGTCTATTTTAATTGCATAGTAATTGTGATATTCTGCCCCGCTCATACCTGTGGAGGTGTTAGTCGTGTGTAGAATTGGTGCAATTAAATCAACGGAATATATCCACCCATCATGGGCGCTGCGCTTGATGCGTTCGCAGCAGAAGGGGCACGATAATTCCGGTTTTGCCATGGTCATGCAAGACCTTGGCGGAGTGTTTGAAGGGTATAAAAAATACCCGATCCTCTCGATGGCCTGTACGGAACAGGGGATGAAAATCGCCGAAGATATGTTGTATTCGATTGGTTTCAGCCGGATTGGTCAGTGGAATCCGGAAATTCGTCCGGCGGCGGGGCTGAATATCGAACCAATGCCAATGTATGTGTTTCAGTTGTTCCATTATCCCAAGCACTTGCGCAGTGCCAGCGACCGCGAAAAAGAAGACTTGTTGATGGATACGCGCATTAAACTGCGCCGTGAGCTGGAAAAAACGGGCGATGGCTTTGTCTATTCCTTTTGGCCGGATACGATGACACTCAAAGAAATCGGCGATCCGACTGATATTGGAACCTACTTCAACCTGTGGGAAGAGAGCAAAGACTTTACGGCGAAGGTAATTACCGCTCAATGTCGGCAGAACACGAACTACGATATTGTCCGCTACGCGGCACATCCCTTCTTTTTGCAGGGTTATACCGCGCTGGCCAATGGCGAAAATACGTTTTACGAAAAAAATAAGCACTTTCAGCAAGGGCTGAATCGCGGGTATATCGGCTTTGAATCCGATTCGCAGTGCTTCTTGTATACGCTACATTATATTCATCGCGAGTTGGGCTGGCCGCTGGAATACTATAAACATACCGCGACGCCGCTGCCGTTTGATGAAATCGAAAAAAGAGCCGATCGTGATGTTTTGCTGCGCATCCGCTCGTCGCTGGCTCATCTGGAAATCAATGGGCCGAATACCATCATCGGCGTCCTTCCTGACGGGACGATGTTCACCCTGTGCGACTCCAAAAAGTTGCGCCCCGTTGTTGTTGGCCGCACGGATACGATGGTGGCGATTAGTTCCGAAGTCAACGGCATCAATGAGATCCTCCCGAACCGTGACTGGAAGCAGGATATTTATCCGCATGAACGGGAAACGGTAGTGATCAACAATGATCTGGAGGTGCTCAGATGGCAACAATGAGGGTAAATGCCATTGCGCGTGACGACCTGCAATGGCGTATTGTCTATAAACATGATCGCTGCACGATGTGTGGCCGTTGCTTAGCGTCCTGCCCGTTTGGCTCCATTACCGCTGGAGTCGAAAAGCGGCGTAAGGTCATTAGCGATCACTTAACGCCACAACCCAAGGTGTTGTTCCAGAGTGTGCCGGTGATCCGCCAAGTGATCAATCACCAAGACGCTTGCCGTGGTTGCGGAATTTGCGAAAAGGTATGCCCGAACGAAGCCATTGCCCCGATGCTTAATCCGCACGGGCGGCTGGCAATTAAATATCGCAGTGCGACGGCTGACGGATACAAGCGCGGGGGCCGCTCGAATTTGAACCCAACGGGCAGTACGCTCGATAAAATAGTCATTGGCCGTATTTCGCAAATGACCGATCCTTCGCTCGATGCGCAGCGCCACACGTTCGACATGCTTTCACCGCTTGGTCGCGTGCTTCCGCCGCAAGGCTTGGGGCTCGAATTGAAAGATGGCAAGCTCATCACTTCGCGCCCGATGCCACCGATGAACTGGATGTACCCGATTATTATTGGCGATATGTCGATTGGTGCGCTCTCGACCCGCATGTGGGAAGCCTTGGCGATTGCCACTGCCTATCTGAACGAAGAAGTTGGCCTGCCCGTTCGCATGTGCACTGGCGAAGGGGGCGTGCCGGGGCCGCTGCTCCGTTCGCGCTTTGTCCGCTATATGATTTTGCAAATCGCTTCCGGCCATTTTGGTTGGAACCGTATTGTCAACAATATGGCGCACATGCAGGACGATCCGGCGGGTGTGTTGATTAAAATAGGTCAGGGCGCCAAGCCGGGCGATGGTGGTATGTTGCAGGCCAAAAAAGTGGCACGCCACATTCAGGAAATTCGCGGCGTGCCCAAGGCCGATTTACTGAGCCCGCCAAATCATCAAGGATTGTATTCAATTGAAGAAAGCGTTCAGAAGATGTTCCTTTCGCTGAACGCCGCCTTTAAGTTCCGTGTGCCGGTAGCGATTAAAGTCGCCGCCAGCGTCACCAGTGTTTCGGTTTACAATAACCTGCTGCGCGATCCGTACAATATTGTCGGCGGGTTTTTCATCGACGGCATCAGCGGTGGCACGGGTGCGGCGCAGGATATTTCGCTTGACCATACCGGCCATCCGATTGTTTCCAAGCTGCGCGATTGCTATCTGGCGGCGGTACATCAGGGGAAACAGGGGCAAATCCCGCTGTGGGCTGGTGGCGGCATGGGGCAGGCGGGGAATCTCGCGGCCGATGCGTTCAAGATGATCTGCCTTGGTGCCAATGGGATTTTCACGGGCAAGCTGATGCTGCAAATTGCGGGTTGTGTTGGTCAGGATAATGGCAAGTGTAATGCCTGTAATACTGGTTTGTGTCCGGTGGGCATTTGTACGCAAAACCCGGTGCTCGTCAAACGGCTTGATATCGATAAGGTGGCCGAAAATGTCGTCAATTACTTTATTGCGACTGATCAGGAATTGAAAAAACTGATGGCACCAATTGGCAACAGCACTCTGCCGGTCGGGCGTTCCGACGCCCTGATTACGACCGATAGAGCAATTGCCGACAAGCTGAACATTCCGTATGCATGCTAAGGGGGCAACTATGACAACAACACTTCACCTGAATGGCATTGTTGATGGCAAGCGGATATCAAGCCAGGCTCTGCTGCAGCAAATTTATGAAGCAATGGAAGCTGGAGTGCGCCATTTTACGATAGATGCTTCCGGCCAATATAACATTGGCGGTCCGCTCTGGAGCGGTGACGGCTCGCCCATCACGTTTCACGTCAATAATCCTGGGCAACGCTTAGGATCGATGGGGATGAGCGGTACAACGATTATTGTCGATGGCCCCGCTCCAGCTGATGTCGGCTGGCTCAATGCCGGCGCCGAAATTGTTGTGAAGGGCGATAGCGGCGACAGTACCGCGCACTGTGCGGCGACAGGAACTATTTATGTCGGCGGACGGGTTGGCACCCGTTCCGGCGCGTTGATGAAATACGACCCCCGCTTTACTCCACCAGAGTTCTGGGTACTGGAAAGTGCCGGATCCTTTTCGTTCGAATTTATGGGCGGCGGCATTGGCGTTGTATGCGGCTACGGGTGCGAACACCTTGATTCTGTGCTTGGCCACCGCAGTTGTGTCGGCATGGTTGGTGGCACCGTCTACGTGCGCGGCAAAGTCGCTGATCTGGCTGAAGATGTGTGGGTACTTGATCTTGGCGAAAATGATCGCGAATTTCTGGTGAAAGGGATTGCCGGATTTGCGGCACGGTTGGGGCGCCCTGAAATTATTCCGGCGCTCAGTGATTTTTCGCAATGGAAAAAAGTTGTTGCGAAAACATATGCCGAACGGGTGACGCATTCGCTGATGCCGATTGCCGATTTCCGTGCGGAAAAATGGGTCAGTGGTGGGATTTTTGGCAAGCTGTATGACGACGATTACTACGTTGCCGACTTTATTGAGCAAGACGAACTGCGTCTGCGCCACCCCGAATGGCACAACGCAGCGTATTCTGCACCGTGTGAATATCGTTGTCCAATCGGTATTCCGACACAAAAGCGGATCGCACTGTTGCGTCAGGGGAAAGTGGCTGAAGCATTGGCATTGGTACTTGATTATAGTCCTTTCCCCGCTTCGGTTTGCGGGCAGGTTTGTCCGAATCTCTGTCTTGACGACTGTAACCGGGTTCATGTTGACGAGCCGGTGAAAATCGGACAGTTGGGGAGCCTGAGCCGCGATCTGCGCGTATCGCTGCCATCGCAGGAACTCGTGGAGCGTATTGCGGTGATTGGTGCTGGCGTCGCTGGACTTGCGGCAGCATGGCATTTGCGCCGTAAAGGTTATCAGGTTGATATATATGAAAAAGACTCCGAAATCGGTGGCAAGTTGCGTCAGGTTATTCCTGCTGATCGGCTGGATCAGGAGGCGATGCGTGCTGAGTTGGAACGGTTAGCACAGATCGGCATTGGCCTGCACTGCGGCGCGGAAGTCGATCAGGAAAAATTTTGCCAATTGACGCAAGAGTATGACGCCGTTGTCATCGCGATTGGGGCGCATAATCCCGTTGTTATTCCGTTTGCGGGCAATGAACGGCTGGTCAAAGGGCTTGATTTCCTGAAACAGATCAACAAGGGGAACCTGCCGTCTGTCGGGAAAAAAGTGGTCGTGATCGGTGCGGGGAACGCGGCGATGGACGTGGTGATTGGCGCGTATCAGTGCGGTGCGCAGGACGTTACGGCGATTGATATTCAGAAGCCGGCAGCATTCGAGCACGAACTAGCGCATGCGCGGAAACTTGGCGCAAAAATCCTCTGGCCAGCCTTTACCGAGCGCATTTCCGAGCGGGGAGTACATCTCAAAGATGGCACGTTGCTCGAAGCCGATACCGTAATTATTTCGGTTGGCGATCGTCCTGACTTTGGTTTTCTTCCTATGGAATATCTGGATGAAAAAGGGCTGGTAGCACGCAACGAATATCTCCAGTGTGAAGCGAATCAACGTGTTTTTATTGCGGGAGATGCAGTTGTGCAAGGGCTCTTTACTCATGCCCTTGGCGACGGGCGTAATGTGGCGCTGAATGTCATGCGTGCGCTTCATAGCTTGCCGCTTGATACCTTTGCGAAAGCGCCGATGATTCCACAGGATCGGGTACGCGATGAGTATTACCATCCCATGAACGCTCAGCGGGTAATGGAAAAAGAAGTGGCCGAAGAGACCGACCGCTGCATGAGTTGCGGTTACTGCCGTGACTGTCACTTTTGTGAAGATATTTGCCCAGAGCAGGCCATTGGCCGCAAGGAAAACCCGGACGGTACGTTTGAATATTTCAGCGAAGATGCCAAGTGTATCGGCTGCGGGATTTGCGCCGGAGTATGCCCGTGCGGTATTTGGGTGATGGAAGATAATTTACAGAAGTTTGTGGAAGGGTAACGTATAATGAGTATCGGGGAGGAGTGAAAGCTTCTCCCCTTTTTTATTGGGAGGGATTCTTATGGAAAACGATATCACCGAGCGCTTCGCCCAGGCGCTCGACCTGTACCACAGTTACGATTTTTACGAGTGTCATGAGGTTCTGGAAGATATCTGGATGGAGTTACCGGAGCCGGATCGTCTGTTTTATCAGGGGATACTACAGGTGGCGGTCGCGTTTCTTCATTGTTTAAAGCTTCCGCCCAATTACACGGGTGCGCTGCGACTTCTCTCAAGTGCCCGCGGAAAGCTCCTCCCATTTGTGCCGCACACAATGGGCATCGACGTTACGCAGCTTTTGGACGATGTGGCACGGGCAGAGCGGTATCTGCAGCAATGGCAGGAAGCGGGAAGCCCTTTTGATATCGGCATTGTGCCAACCATTAGCCGCTATCAAAGTGGAGCTGCTTCCCGCGCGGATGGCTAACGTCCTTCCCGTCGATTATTGCGATATTTGGCGTACGTGCGCTTGTTTTCCTTCAAGGCAAAAGATGGAAACGCTTTCCTGAACATTGGTTGCCAGCATTGCCAGATCGCTCGACGCGCGGGACACTTCTTCCGATGATTTTGCTGTTTGTTCGGATGCCGACGAAATGGCTTGAATGTCTTCGGTAATTTGGTCGGCGGTGGACGACATCTCTTCGATAGCCGCCGCGTTTTGCACGATCAATTCTTGCAGGTTTTCCATGCCGCCAATGATTTCGGCAAAAGCGCTATCGGTTTCTTGAGCCAGCCGATTGCCGATTTGCGCTCGGTTATTGACCTGTGCCATCGCCTGAACCACCTGATCTACTCCGCCTTGTATACTTTGCACGATAGCGCTGATTTCATCGGCAGAAGCGGCACTGCGTTCGGCAAGTTTACGGACTTCATCGGCTACTACGGCGAATCCGCGCCCGGCATCACCCGCCCGTGCGGCTTCAATCGCGGCATTGAGCGCCAGCAAATTAGTTTGGTCGGCAATGTCGTTGATAACCTGAATAACTTCCTGCACCCGTCCCGCCTTTTCTTCCAAGGCGTGGGCGTGTCCTGAGGCTCCTTCAACTTCGTTGGCGATGGTCACCATTTCCTGTGCTGATTGTTTGACTTTTACGCCACCTTCGCGCGAAAGGTTCAATGCGTCAGTGGTATTTTCCTGAATGTTATTCATATTACGGGCAATTTCGGTTGATGTTTGTGACATTTCGAGCGATGCCGAAGCAATTTGTGATACCCGCTCGGATTGTAATCCCATGCCGGAACTCATTTGTACTGAGGCGCTACTCAGCTCTTCGCTGGCTGATGCGACTCCGGTGGCCGACTCCTGAATTTCACTGACGGTTTCGCGCAAGCTGGCGACCATCGCATTTAATGCTCTTACGAGTTGGCCGACTTCGTCGCGCTGTGTGAGTGCCAATGTTTGCGATAAGTCGCCTTGGGCGACGGCATCCGCAAAATTAACACTTTGGCGTAGCGGAGTGACAATCATGCGCGTGATAGTAATCGCTAGGAAAATGCCTATCGCAACGGCAATGGCAACGCCCAGCTGGATGATTCTTTCTGCCTTGGATGTTTCGTTTTCCATTGCGGTATCGCCAGCAGCAATCGCTTGCGAGATGGCTGCGTTGACATCGCGTAGATCTTCGCGGATGACCTCATACTGCTGGTTCAAGGATTCAGCTTTGGCTACCCACGCGTTCAGAGCTTTTATGTATTGCTGCATGATGGTAAGTGAGTGGTCAACATTTTCCTGCGCTTTTTGTTCAACGCGATTTTGCTGCATCCAGCGCGAAATTTCATTGAGACGAACGAGAATTTCCCCCTCAATAAGTCTATGGGCAGAACCGATCGAACGGGTGTCGCCATTGATGATAAATTCTCTGACAAGGAAGTGGACGCGGTTGATGCTTTCTACGATTCCTGCTTCTATGCTGAGCATATGCAGGAATCGGTTGATTTGCGCTGAATCGCTGGTGGTGCGCAATTGTTCGGCAATTGTACTGTTCAGTGCGGCACGTATTTGTTGTGAAGACTGACGAGACTCCAGCCCGAGTTTGATCAAAGTATCAAAGAGAGCATTTCGTTCTGCTACTCCTTGGGTGTAGGTCTGAAAGCCTTGCTTTGTTGCCTTTACTTCATCAATCGCGACATTCAGGATTTGCCGCTGGGCATCGTTGTCGGCGTTCTGTCGTAGGCTTGTCAGTTCGTCTTCACTTCGACTCAGGAGTTCCAGTGTTGTTTTCGCCTGCTCGGGAGTTTCGTTGCGTAGATAAATCTGGATGTTTTCGGCGGCTTCCATGGCAAACGTAGCCGCTATATTGGTTTGCCGTGTGATGTCTGCTCCGTGGCTCATTGTTCGAATGGAGCCATATCCAATCACGCCGACAATCAGGGCGATCAATATGAGAACTCCAAAGCTTCCGCCGAGTTTTACGCTCATTTTTGCATTTTTCATGGTGTCCTCTGTTTCTGGTTCCTGTGTGGCGTTTCGTCAATGGTGAACGAAGTCCCCACGCGTAGGGAGTTTACGGTCAAATCTATTTATTTCTTAGGAGAAACGAATGGAAAGGGCTACGCAAGCGCCTTAATGCAACAACAACTACTGGATATCATAACTTTATGCGTCGCGCAACCGCTTTGGAGTTCAAAGTAAAATTTCACAAGGCGTGCGGGACGACACCTTTTGCCATCTCACACGCCTTGTGAATAGTGAAATTACATTGATTTATGCGATTGCGTTCGAATCGCCGCTTTTATTGACCCGCAGCGAAATATCCATCGCCCGTGCCGAGTGTGTGATGTAGCCCGTTGAAATAATATCGGGCTGCAATTTACAGTAGCTCTCAATATTTTCCAGATTGATGCCGCCGGAAACTTCCACCAGCGCCCGCTTATCGACAATGCGGATGGCATCTTCGATCATGGCGTGTTCCATGTTATCGAGCATGATGATGTCGGCACGCGCATCAATTGCTTCGCGCACTTCATCAAGGTTTCTGGTTTCCACTTCAACGCGCACGGTATGCGGCACTTTTTTGCGAACCAGTTTGACCGCAGCGGTAATGCTACCGCAAAAGTCGATGTGGTTGTCCTTGATCATCACGCCGTCGAACAGCCCCATGCGGTGATTGTGTCCACCGCCGTCGCGCACCGCTTTTTTCTCCAACACGCGGTAACCGGGGAGCGTTTTGCGCGTATCGCACACCTTGACGCCGTACGGCTCGGCAATATCAACGAACTGGCGCGTGAGCGTGGCAATACCGGAAAAATGCTGAATAAAGTTGAGCAGCGTCCGTTCGACCGTTAGAATTTTGCGGATGCAACCGCGCACTTCAAAGAGCTTTTCCCCTTTTTTGCACAACGTGCCGCTGCGCTTGTACGGGATGTACACCGTGCGGCCATCGAATTTCAGCAGAATTTTGTTGATCATAAACTGACCGCTGAACACCAGATCTTCTTTGGCAACGGCGTATGCCAGCCCTTCGCTGTCCACCGGAAAAATGGCATCAGAAGTCAGGTCGCCCGTCCCCACGTCTTCTTGAATCGCGATATTGATCAGGGTATCGACAAGATGGTTCACAGGTACTCCTTCACTTTTTCCAGGTTGGTACGCAGTTTTTCGAGGATCGAGCCAAGTTCGTCACGTTTTTCGCGGTCGGCTAGAATCACTTCTTCGCGGGCTTTCTGCAGGAAACCTTCGTTCGAAAGCTTCCGGTCGTACACCAGAAAGTCCTTTTCGATTTTTTTATACTCTTTTTCAATTCTCTGAAACTCTTCGGCAAAATCGATAATTCCCGTAAGTGGTAAAATGATCTCTCCAGCCCCAAAGACAGCCGTTGCGCTCCCCTGCGGTGCCACAAATGACGCATCTACCACTTCCAGCGACTCCAGACGCGCGAGCGACTGGAAGTAGGTAAAGTAGTCACCAGCGGCGGCGGCTAGGCCAGCATTATTCGTGCGCAGATAGCCCGCGGTGGCTTTGGCTGGCGAAATGTTCATTTCACCACGGACGCGGCGTACCGCTTCGATAGCGCTCATCACCGCTTCCATGACCGCAATGTCGTCACGGTATTGATCGAGATTGACTTCGCGTGGATAGGCATCAACCATAATCGACTCGCCATGACCATCAAGCTGCTGATAGACTTCTTCGGTCACAAACGGCATGAACGGATGGAGCAGCTTCATGGCCTGCAACAAGCAGAAATTGAGCACCGTTGCGGCGGTGCGCTGTGATTCTGGTTCCCCTTTGTACAGACGATGCTTGACCAGTTCGATATACCAGTCGCACAAATCCTGCCAGATAAAGCGGTAGAGCGCGGCGGCGGCATCGTTGAAATGGTAGTGGTCAAGGTTATGGCGCACATCTTTGATCACGCCGTTGAGGCGGTTCAGAATCCACGCATCAGCAATTTCCAGCGTGGTCGGAACTTCGGCCTTGATCCCTTCGACCGCCGTATGGCGCGCGAATTTCAGCGCATTCCAGATTTTATTGATAAAGGTTGTATCACCTTCAATACGCTTGGTATCGAGTTTGATATCGCGCCCATGACCGGCTTGTGAAATCAGCGTAAAGCGCAGGGCGTCGGCACCGTACTGGTCGATAATGCTGAGCGGATCGATAACATTGCCCAGCGTTTTCGACATTTTGCGCCCGTATTTGTCGCGCACCAGCGCATGGAGATATACCTCTTCAAACGGCTTGGCATCCATGTAGGTGTAGCCCGCCATAATCATGCGCGCGACCCAGAAAAACAGAATATCAAAGCCGGTAATCAGCACCGACGTTGGATAGTAGCGCTTTAGATCCTCCGTCGCTTCCGGCCAGCCGAGCGTGGCAAACGGCCACAATTGAGAGCTAAACCAGGTGTCGAGCACGTCGTCGTCTTGCGCAATGTTGGCACTTTGACACTTTTCGCAACCATGTGGCGCACTGTGGACAACGGTAATGTGACCGCACTCGCCGCAGTGCCAGGCCGGAATGCGGTGTCCCCACCAAAGCTGACGCGAAATGCACCAGTCTTTCAGGTTGTCCATCCAGTGGAAATAGGTTTTTTCCCACACTTCGGGAATCAGTTTAACTTCTTTATTGATAACGGCGTCACGTGCATGCTGCCCCATTTTTTCGACATTCACGAACCACTGATCGCTCAGGAACGGTTCGGCAATCGCGCCGGAGCGCTCGGCTTTACCAACCGAGTGGGGGTGTTTTTCGATTTTAACGAGCAGAGCCGCCGCCTCAAGATCTTCCAGA
This sequence comes from Chrysiogenes arsenatis DSM 11915, assembly GCF_000469585.1. Taxonomy (NCBI): domain Bacteria; kingdom Pseudomonadati; phylum Chrysiogenota; class Chrysiogenia; order Chrysiogenales; family Chrysiogenaceae; genus Chrysiogenes; species Chrysiogenes arsenatis. The sequence continues at coordinate 319,412 of NZ_AWNK01000005.1, read as the reverse complement.
ATCGCTTTGCGCGCATCGAAACGATCCATTCCCTGATATTTCACGGGGCCGTTTTCGTTGATTTTCGCATCCGGCGTAAAGATGTTGATGAGTGGCAGTTTATGGCGTTCGCCAATTTCAAAGTCGTTAAAGTCGTGCGCTGGCGTCACTTTCATGGCACCTGTGCCGAATTCACGCTCAACATACGGGTCGGCCAGAATCGGAATGGTGCGGTCGCACAGCGGAAGCACGGCTTGTTTGCCAATCAGGTGTGCGTAGCGCGGATCTTCGGGGTGAACAATAATTGCCGTATCGCCGAGCATGGTTTCGGGTCGGGTTGTGGCAACGACGATCTTTTCATCGCTCCCCGCCACAGGGTATGCGATGTGGTGCATCGCCCCTTCGGCATCTTCATGGATAACTTCCAGATCCGAAAGCGACGTCTGCTGCACCGGACACCAGTTGACCAGCCGCTTGCCACGATAGATGTATCCTTCGCGGTGCAACTTGACAAAGGCTTCCATCACCGCGCGGTTGCACTGTTCGTCCATCGTAAAGCGCTCACGGCTCCAGTCGCACGAACATCCCAGCCGCTTGAGCTGCGAAACGATCATCGAACCGGAGTGCTCTTTCCACTCCCAGACCTTTTCGAGGAATTTTTCACGTCCCAGATCGTGCCGTTTGATCCCCTGCGCCGCCAACTGCTTTTCCACCACAATCTGCGTGGCAATCGAAGCGTGGTCAGTTCCCGGCAGCCAGAGCGCATCGAAACCATCCATCCGCTTGTAACGGATAAGAACATCCTGCAGCGTCATGCAAAGCGCATGACCGATATGCAGATAGCCAGTAACGTTTGGAGGTGGGATAACGATGGAATATGGAGGTTTTGTCGAAGTGTTGTCAGCCTTGAAATAGTCCTTATTGTGCCAGTGGGCGTACCACGTCTGTTCGGCCTTGGCGAACTCGTAAAACTTGGGAAGCGAGCCCATGGATACTCCTTTGTGCGTATGAAATCTCTTACGATTTTACAGAATGTTGCACTATAACGGATAGATTTCGAGAAAACAACCAAGAGCAAACGCTCAAAGGATGTGGCAGGGTTGGCGGCAGGTGAAAATATAAAAAAGCCCCGCCGGAGCGGGGCAAAGAGAGCGGTTATTAAGTTTCTTCCCAATAAATGCAGGAAACCGGGCAACCGTCGAGGCATCCTGAATGGTCGCTTCGTCCGCGCCATTGGGGTCGCTGACAAACGCTAATCCCTCTTCATTTGCGTTGCGGCGCACTTCACATCATCGTCAGTGGTGACTGGCATATCACACCTGCATTTTTTAGCTTCATTATAAACGGTTTTAATGTCACGATTATTTTTGCCCTTCTCTTGCACTTTTGAAATTATCTGCCCCATCCCGCAGCTTTTCCATGAAACTCAGTTCATTCTTCTTCTCCCTGTAATTCCCGCTCTATTTGCTCAATGCTGGGCAGGTTGGTTTCCAGTATTTCTGGCAAGGCTTGTTGCAGCTTGTATTCCGCGATGCCCATCGGTTGGCTTTTGTCGCCCAGTGCGTATTCGGCCACGACCTTGTCTTTACTTTTACATAGCAGTAAGCCAATGGTGGCGCTGTCTTGTTCGGCTTTTATTTGTCGATCCACCGCCGTCATATAAAAACCCAGTTGCCCCAAATGCTCAGGTTTGAATTTTCCCGCTTTCAGTTCAATCACCACGTAGCAGCGAAGTTTCAGGTGATAAAACAGCAGGTCGATGAAAAATTCTTCTTCTCCCACTTGCAACAATACCTGGCGTCCTACAAAGGCGAATCCTGCACCCAGCTCCAGCAAGAATTGGGTGACATGTTTGATAAGTGCGCCTTCAATTTCCCGCTCTTCTGCTTCGTCCGTCAAACCTAGAAAGTCGAATCGGTAGGGGTCTTTGATGGATTCACGGGCAAGGTCGGAGTCTGGTTTAGGCAAGCGTTGCTCAAAATTAGTCACGGCATTGCCTTGGCGCTCTGATAATCGGGTTTCAATCTGCATCACCAGCACATTGCGCGACCAATTATTTTCTATGGCCTTTTGGGCATACCAGGTGCGTACTTCGTTGCTCTTTAGTTTATCGAGCAAGGCCAGTTGGTGGTACCAGGGCAATTGTGCAAGCACCGCTTGCACAAATTCCAAGTCAGGCCAGGCTTTGGCAAATGCTCGCATGTATTTTAGGTTGCGCGGCGAAAAGCCTTTCATCTCAGGAAAATGGTTACGCAGATCATGCGCCAACAGCTCGATGACTTTGGCACCCCAGCCTTGTGCCGCCTGACGCTCTAAAATATCCCTGCCGATCTGCCAGTAAAGCAGTAACAGCTCACGATTCACTGCCAGCGTGGCACGTTGCTGGGCTTCGTGGATGCGAGTTTTCAGTTCAGACAGCCAGCTACTGTAGCCCTCTGGTCGCTCGGTTAAGGAGATGGGTTGATCGCTCATTTCAGCTCCTTCCATTTCCGTATCTGGCGCTGCAGGGCGGTGCGCTGTTGGGTGCTTGTCATGGTGTTTCCTCTTACCTCAGATCTCAGGTGCTATTAGCTTGAAACCGAACGATATTGCGCGAGCTACAGCAGGCTAAACCAATCGCCTCTTGATAGGCAAGCCGCGATAGCCTTCTTTATCGTGTACATACCAGTTCTTCAGACTCAATTCTTCTTGCCAGTCATCGAGCAAATCCATAACGGATTTTATTTCATCAGCGGTTAGAATAATGCGAGCACCAAAAATGTCATTGAGCCAGTTATTGACGGGATACCGATTGTCGCGGGTTAAGAAACGCTCAATTTTGTCATCAATACTTTCCCGAGTTTTGACACGGTAAAAATATTTGATGTCGATATTCGCCGTCATCAGGTAATCATTGATGCTTTCGTGTAGCGTCAGTCGATATTTGTAGATATGGGGCGCTGGCACATGCTTGATGGTTTTGGAGAGGTTGATTTTGTCGATTCTTCCCGTCTCAAAATAATCATTTGAGAACTCAAGATGCAAGCGGTTGATTTCGCGTATAAGTTGTTTTATTTGAATAATTTTGTCCGTGTTAGCCAGTGCCTCTTGGGTCATTCGGTCGCGTTCCTCTTTTTGCAATATCCAAGCTGAAAGCGCTTGTTTTATGACCTAACCTCGCGAGCGATCAAGCTGCGTGGCTATTTGATCGACTTTCTCCGCGAGTGGCATCGGCACGTGTGCAGTCAGCACTTTGGTGTTTGCCAGAGCCTGTACCAGCGGACAAACCAAGAGGCGTTATCTATGTAAACCGCACTACGTGCCAGAGAGTCAATCAACCTACATGCTATGGGATAGCTGTGCCTAAAAAACAACCAAAAGGGCGATAAAAAAACGATAAAATAACAAAATCATGGCAGCAAATAATCCGCAACTACTTCCAACCTCGCGACGATTCAATTTACTGATCTAGCAACCCCAGATCCTAAAAGATATTTTCATGTAACATGGCGGTAGCCGCTGGGCTTGTCCAACAAACGGTTCAGATCGTGGCTCGCTTCGCGATTACGATCTAACCTTATCCGCTAGGCGTTTTTCTTGATAAACGCGGCGATTTCAACCTCCTTGGTTTTTGGAAATATCCATCCCCCAAGGGAATTGTTCCAGCGGCCACCAAGCTCTTTTCGTTGATCCTTGATCGCCTTTGTGTCGCCTTTCACCAGAAACGACTTAACTTGCCCGTCTTTCTCGTAGTCCTCCATGTAGACACGACCTTCCTTAATGATTTTTTTCAATGATGCGCCCTTGAAAGAAATAGGCAAAGATTTTCTTTCAGACTGGAAGCCACTATATTTAATGTCTTTTCATCTTGGGTCAAAAAGCCGATGCACGAGATGCGCGTATCGCTTGGCACACCAAGAAGCCCTGTTTGTGCTCCATCTGTTCTCTTTCGTTTGTAAGTGCCGGAAAACGTCGAACCGGTGACTTTTCCCGTCAATTCCACTGCGTAATTGCTAACGCTAAGGCCGACTAACTCCTCTGACCAGCTTGCCTTAAATGAGCCATCTTCTATTTTAATGCTTACTTGGTATTTGCCACTGAGAACCCACGCACCCTCAAGTAGTTCACTTTTTCCAAGATAATACTGTTCAAGGTAAATACGAATCGATTTTTGGCGAGATAGCGCTTTGCTGCTTAGCTCACTCCATTTTTTCTCTTCTTTTTCCTTTCGTTCGTGTATTGTGGCAAGCAAGCTATAGATATTCTGGTGGGTGTCTTTCTCTTCAAGTGCTTTCTGTGCAATTTCTTCTGCTTCACTGACGAATCCGGCATCCAACAGAAGGTAGCCTTGATTTGCCATCGCCAATGTGTTTTTTAGCCTAGCTGACTTTTTATAATTGTCTGTGGCTATGACCTTAAGGCCGGCCTCTTGAGCTTGAACGCCAAGATTATTTAATGCGGTTGAGTTATCGCTATCAATACTAAGGAGCGTTACGTAATTGCTTATCGATATCTCATCCACATCCTCATTGCTTGCGGCATACGCAGAGTTAAGAAGCTCGCCTCTATTACTGGGATCGTACTCCAACGACTTGTCTTTGCAATATACAGATACTGTCTTATTCCCCAGCGATGACTCTATGGTTGAGAGCGCTTCGTAAAGAGACGACAACTGTTCATCTTCTTCGGTTTCCCTAAGCCGCTTCAGGATCTCTGATTTTGCTTCGTTAGCTTGGCTGTCTTTATTTAGGGCGTACGCTAGATTAACTGTAGCCCTAGTTATCAATGACGTGGATTTGGCTTCATTTTTTGCGGATCGCCATATTTCAATTGCCTTCTTATGTTGCTTGCTATCGCTCAGGAAAAATGATAGCCACGTAAGTACGCTAAATCTAGACTCTTCTGTGCTTGCGGACTTGGCTAGCTTTTCAAGTTCTTCGATAGCGGTGTTATCTTTCCCTTTTTCGAACTTGAAATATAAATAAATGGCTTTGTTTTCTTCTAACTTAGACTGATCTTTTTCATCAAGCGCATATGCCTTAAACGCCGCATCAGCATCTTCAATGCGACCATCTGAGAAGGCTGTGTGCATTTCAAAGAACCAATTTTGATCTTTTTCCCTATCCTGGATTTTTTCTTCTGCACCTGAAGAACCTGGCTTCTCTATCGCTTCTTCTAATGGCGCGGTTTTCTTTTCATCGCGGTCCGTTGGCACTGTCTCTATGCCAACTTTCGAATCTCCGTTTTCGTAGAAAAACGACTTAATTCTTGAAATCAGACCAGATACGGCGTCTCTATATATGTACAGCAATAACATAACCGCGATAGTAGTTGCGTTATCAGAGAGAAAGCTCGTAATTATCGTCAATATCTCGACGGCCATGGCTGGTTACTCGTTCATTGTTTTTCTTGCCTAACAGTGCAATAAATGGAATTTTTTCTGCATATCACACCCCTATATATGGAAAATTTTCCGTCTACCCTGATATTGAAGGGCAAAACACGGAAAATCAGCAGGCTTATTTTTCCGGCTTGAAAGATGCCGCATTTTCCATTTATTCCGATATTACAGGCAAAAACACGGAAACCCGCGCCAGTTTCACTCATATTATTTACCTGCGTTTCCTGCTTGCAACGCAGCACTTATCGCATACTGCATACATTTTGTCATTACGTTTTTGGGTCAATTGATTGCAAGCGTGGTTGCGGTGTAATTGTCGTCACAACTATTTCGACAGAAGTCCCCCCCCTCCGCACGTCGTTCATCCGAAATGACCATAATTTCCACCTACAAGCACTCAAACTGACAACCAGCAGATTCAGCACATATGCCGCAACTTATCGTTCTGCATACTCTTATGACTACCCCCTAATCTTTTGCGTTTTGCGCGGCGAGGTAGTTTTCGAGGTTTACATCAAGCGGCAGTGGGCTGGGTGCGGCGGTTTGGGTTATATGCTCGATTCGATCAATGCGGAAGTCGCGGTAGCCCATCCGTAACGTACACCAGGCACCAAGTGTCCATTTGCCACCCCAGTAGAAAAGTCCAAGTGGGTACACTATTCTTTCGGTGTGTGTTTCTGCAAGTGATTGGTACATAAGGAAAATATGCTGCTTTTCCTTTATGGCTTGATAGAGGATGCCCCACATGTGCCGAATGTCGTGGTGTTCCGCCACTGGTACTTGCGCCGACGGTGCACCGGGCTGCGCGTGTGTTATGGCGTGGTCGGGAACGGCAGCTTCAATTTTACAGAGCAACGAACGGGCGGCTTTCGCAAATTCATCACCTGTGCGCGTCGCCACCATGTTGACGCCAAGGATAAGTGCCTCCAGTTCTAACGGGGTGAGTTGCAGCGGCGGCAGTTCGAACCCTTCGCTCAGGCGATACCCAACGCCGGGTTCACCGTAGATGGGGATGCCGGACACGGAAAGGTCATCGATGTAACGGTAAATGGTGCGTTCGGATACACCAAGCTTTTCCGACAACATTCGGGCACTGATGGGCTGATATGCTCGAAGAATGTTGGTGAGTTGAAAAAGACGATCGGACTTTCGCATGTTGCGACCCCTTTACTGAATACGCGGAATGCGCTTTGCAAGCTGCGCTTTCTCTATCGCGCTTATCATTTCTCTGGCGGCCATTTGCTGTCGGCAGGAATGCCTTCATGCTCTAACACGCTACATTGTGGCGTAGCACTTCCCCTTCGCGGCACCGATGTGCGCACCGCGAAGGGGCGCATGATTTACCCGATCCGCTCCCAGAAGCTCATTTCGACAGAATCCATGTCGATTACTTCTAGGTATTTCAGGGTTGTTTCGTTTTCCATCCACTCGTTACAGATTGCTTTTGCAATCTCCGGAGTGCTGGCAAGCGCGACGTCAGCATACACGCCGCCATCGCCTTTGAGAAGAAAGTGCCCGAGAAGCCCTTCTTTGGTAGCAAGAAATTTTTCTTCAACCTCCCGTGCCAACGTCAGCAATTGCGCTTCGCTCACCCCTTGACGCAATTTAAACAGAGCAAACTCCAGCCCACCAAAATGTTCAATGCCGTTCAAAATCATACGGTGCCTCCTTGTGTCGAATAGGCGCACGGTACTTCATGTTCCTGACAGCATTGTGTCAGGAGGGACAGAACTTTTTGCGGCAATTCCCGAAGAAATAACTCCCAATAGTTACGGGGAGGCAGAGAGATAACACGCCGCACCTATACGGCGGTGAACACCTGACACGCTGGGCAGATATGGGTGCCGCGTTGTGCGACGACGAGCCGCACGATGGTGGTGCCACAGCGCGGGCACGCCATTCCGGTGCGGCGGAATACGCGCAGGTCGTCTTCGTTACGTCCTTGGCGGTAGGCGACAGAGTAAAAGTTCCCCGCACCGCTGCCAAGGCTGGTGCCCATGTTGGCCAGTCCGCGGCGCAGCACTACCGGTATGGCGTGCGCCAAGCGTTCAAATGCGTCGATTTCCAGTGTGTTCCCCGGTGTTGCCGGATGAATGCGTGCTTCCCACAGTGCTTCATCGGCATAGATATTACCAATGCCCGCAATCAAATTTTGATCCAGCAGGAGTGCTTTGATTGCACGGCTACGCTTGCCGTAGAGTTTTTGCAGTACAGTGCTATCAAGCGTTTCTTGAAGCGGCTCACGTCCGAGATGTCCGAGGACGTTTTCCAGCGTTTCATATACGCAGAAACGGGCGAATTTGCGCGTGTCGTGCAGTCGGAGGGTTTGACCATCGCTGAAGGTGCAGATCACGTGTTCATGTTTTTCGCGCGGAATGTGTTGTGGCACAAGATGCAAACGTCCGGTCATGCGGAGGTGGATGACGATGTGTCCTGTGGGGGCAAGGTCGGCGATCAGATATTTGGCGCGTCGCCAAAACCGCACAATCGTGCGGCCGACAAGGGCATTTTGGAGTTCATTTTCGCTGAGTGGTTCACAGGTACGCGGCCAATAGCAATTCGCAACGGTAATGGTAAGCCCGGTGAGATTGGCGCGATTGAGGTCGTCGGCGACGGTTTGTACTTCGGGGAGTTCAGGCATCGGCTACGCAATCGGAAATTCGAGGCAGCAACGGGTGCCTTCTGCCTTTATAATCGAAAACCGTCCACCAATTTGCTGGCTGAGGATATCTACCAGTACTAAACCAAATCCTTTATTGCGTGTGGCGTCAAATGCTTCCGGGAGCCCAACGCCGTTGTCACTGAGTGTGAGTGTAACTCTGTTTTCGGTTTGTGTTACGACAACCTCAACTTTGCCGGTGCGGTGTCCAACAAAAGCATATTTCATGGCGTTGGTAAGGAGTTCATTGACAATGATGCCAAGCGGAAGTAGCTGTTTTGAGTTGAGCATAAAGTTGCCAAATTGCGTGTTAACATCAAGCATTCTTTCGCCAGCAAAGAGTGCGATCACGGATTTGACTATGTTTTCCAAATAATCGCCAACATAAAGGTTGTTATAGTCATCGGCAATGAGCATTTTTTCGTACAGATTGCTCATGCTTTTAATCCGGCTGATGGCCTCGTTCAGCGCTAGGGCGACTTCGGGATTAGGAGTTGCTTCGGCTTGTAGCGAGAGGAGGGCGGCAATCGAAGCGATATTGTTTTTTATCCGGTGGTGCGTTTCGCGCAGCAGAATTTCTTTTTCCTTAACTTGTTGGCGGAGGGTTTCTTCTGATTGTTTGCGGTGTGTGATGTCGGAAAAGGTGCAGACAAATTGTCCCTGTTTGGGGCTGAATGCCGCAACTTCAAAATGTTTGCCAAGCTCACCAAAGAAATTTTCAAACCGCGTTGGTTCGCCCGTTAATGCAACTCTGCCATAGGTTTCAATCCAAAACGGTTCCGTTTCTGGGAAAATTTCCAGTACGGTGCGTCCCACAACGTGACTGACGGGCAAGCCAACCATCTTTTCGAATGCTGGGTTGACGTCCAGAAAACGAAAGTCGATGGGCGTTCCTGTCTTATCGCAAATGATTTCATGGAAAGCATATCCGTCAATCATTTCCTGGAAAAGCATGCGGTAGTTATGTTCCGCTTTGCGCTGCTCGGTGATGTCGTCAAAGGTGGCATGGACTTGATACGGGGCAGTTTCGCCAGCGTGAAAGAGGGGCGTGGCCGTAATTTGTAGCCAGATATAGTCATTCCTTTCGGGATGAAACACGCCACGAATCACCGGCCCACATTTTTTCCCTGTTTGGAGCGAAACCATTGCTGGGTGATCTTCGCCGGCCACGGGTGAGCCATCTTCGCAAATCATCTTCCATCGCGGATCGAGCGAGGATAGCCCTGCCATTTGTTCAAACGTCAATCCCAGAATCCGCTCTGCAGCAAGGTTGGCCGAAATAATCTCTCCATGTGCAGATTGATAAATAACCCCTTGCGACATCGTTTCGAAAAGACGGCGATGTTGTTCTTCACTCGCCTGCAATTTTTCTTCATGAAGTCGGCTTTCGAGTTTGGCGTTGAATAGTTTGAGCGCCATTTTGATTGATACGAGCAGAACGGTATCGCCAGAACCTTTGACAATATATCCGTAAGAGGTGATTTTTTCGGTTTTTTCAACGATGGCCTGAGCCGTGTGTGAGGAAAGAAAAACGAGTGGCAAATCGTGCTTGGCAAGAATTATCGCGGCAGCTTCGGTGCCGTCAATCCCGGAACCAAGATCAATGTCCATCAAAATAAGGTTTATGGAGGGTTCGGAATCCGCCATTTCAATGGCCTTGGCTCCGGACGTCGCGAGGAGAACCGTGTAGCCATGTTTTTCTAGAACCCTTTTCTGCACTAAGGCGATAAGCGCTTCGTCTTCCACCAACAGAATCGTGGTTGTTTGAGGTGTCACCGAATATGTCCCTTTCGCAGTCAGTTGTCGGCAGCGATCCGCCATAGCCTAAGCACAATCATGGATAGCATATACTGAAAAATCACGATAAAGTCTATCCCCGTCGCCACGCATGCCAGCGTTCTACCGCACGCAAAATCCCTTGTGGTGCATGGGATTTTTTCCAGTTACCCGCTGCAAAACGATTCGCTTCGGCGTAGGTTGGGTAGATATGAATCGTGCCGAGCACTGTATTGAGGCCGAGTTTGTGCTTCATTGCCAATACCCATTCCGCAATAATGTCCCCCGCACGTGGGCCGATTATGGTCACACCGAGGATGGTATCTTTGCCCGGCACCGTTAGCACTTTGACAAACCCTTCGGCGCAGTTGTCGGCAATGGCACGATCCAGGTCGTCAATTCCATAACGGGTCACTTCAAAGGCGATCCCCTGCGCGGTGGCCTCGGCTTCCGAAAGTCCAACCCGCGCTACTTCAGGGTCGGTAAACGTACACCACGGAATCACGCGGTAATCGGCAGCAAACTGGTGCAGCGGGCGGATCAGTGCATTGACAGCGGCGTACCACGCCTGATGCGACGCGGTATGAGTGAATTGATACGGCCCGGCAACGTCACCACAGGCCAAAATATTGGGATATTTTGTTCGCAAATAGGCATCAACCGCAAGAGTGCCGGCCGGAGTGGTTGTAATTCCCAACTCCTCCAGCCCAAATCCCTGCGTGCGCGGCTGACGTCCAAGGGCGATTAAAACGGCATCGCAAGGGATGGTGATGGCTTCGCCGTCAGCTGATTGAATAAGGAAGTGATGGATGCCATCGCCACCAGCGTGAGGGCGCACTTCCAGCGCGGTGTGGGCGGTCAACACACGAATCCCTTCACGTTCAAATATCTGCTGTATCAACGTGGCCACGTCATCGTCTTCGCGTGGTAAAAGCTGACGATTACGCTGTATAATCGTCACTTCGCTTCCCAGACGGGCAAAAGCCTGTGCCAGTTCGCAGCCAATAGGGCCGCCGCCGAGCACAATCAGCTTGGGCGGAAGCGCCGTGATACCCCAAATAGTGTCGCTGGTGTAGTGTGGCACATCGCGCAGACCGGGAATATTGGGGAGAACAGGAGCTGCGCCGCTGGCGATGATGATGTTGCGCGTCGTCACTTTTTTCCCCGCCACATCGACCGTAAACGGCGAATCAATATGGGCTTTTCCAGCAATACACTCCACCCCAAGGGCGCTATAACGTGCGACAGAATCGTGCGGTTCAATGTGCGCAATGGCCTGTTTGACGGAACGCATTACCGCCGGAAAATCGACCGCCATTTCCGGTGAAGCAATCCCGATGTCAGCGCTGTGGCGTAGCGTATGGCGCACTTTGGCGGCATGCAGCAGCGATTTGCTCGGCACGCATCCGGTGTTCAGGCAATCGCCCCCCATTTTTTCGCGCTCGACTAAAAGCACTTTGGCTTTCAGTGCCGCACCGATGTAGGCGCTCACCAATCCAGCGGCACCCGCACCGATCACCACAAGATCATAGTCAAACGTTTTGGGGTGCGGGTAAGCAGCATAGGCGCGTTTGGCCTGTACCAGAGCCGCGATACGCCGTGCGAAGAGTGGCAGAACGCCGATGAGCGCAAATGAAAGAAGCAGCGTTGGCGAAAGAATCCCCTGCAAGGAATCAAGCTGTCCAAGCTGCGTTCCCGCATTGACATACACCGCCGTCCCCGCCAGCATTCCGATTTGGCTGACCCAATAGAACGTTATTGTGCGCATCGGCGTCAGCCCCATCAGCAGGTTGATGACAAAGAAGGGAAAGATTGGCACAAGGCGCAAGGTAAACAGATACAAGGCGCCGTCGCGTTTTACCCCATCATTCAAGCGTTGTAATTGTTGACCAAACTGTTTTTGTACGGTGTCGCGAAAAAGGGTGCGCGCCAGTAAAAAAGCACAAGTTGCACCGATGGTGCTAGCGAAGGAGACCAGCAGCAGCCCAGTCGTAAAGCCAAAAAGTGCGCCCCCTGCTAACGTCAAGATTACCGCCCCCGGCAGAGAAATAGCCGTGGCAATGACATAAACAATAAAGTAAAGCGCAAGGGTTGCCACGGTATTGTCATGGTGAATTTCCGCCCATGCCTGTTGCTTGGCTTTCAGGGCTTCAAATGTCAGCAGATCGCCGAAAAAATGATACAGCCCGAACCAAAGGGTGATGAGCACCAGTGCGATGAGTAGATTGCGGTAGCGTGGTTTCATCGGGTGTCCTTATGGCCACAAAACGTCGCTGGATCGCTCTCTTTTGGCGCGGTGAGGAGTTGAATGTCGGCGTAGTATCCTGTTGCAGTCCCTCCGGTATTGTCGGCATCCGTCATAATCGCGATGGCTCCGGCGCGCGGCGGCGCTTCGCCAAAAATCGCCTGATAGTCGCGGTAGATGTTGCGGCACTCGGTGTGCCATATTCCCGCATCGCCATTGCCGCTGCGCACCGCTACCATGCGGGCGTTGTCAAAAAATGGGTTGGGAATTACCTCGCCCTGTGGAAGCCGGTTTGCCCAAATGTAGTTGATGCTTTGGGTTGCTGGTTTAAACCATTTAGGGAAGACCACATAGACACGCGCGGGATAGTCGTCGCCCGCTTTGGTGCGGGCATCGCCCAGCGGAAGCACCTGATCTATCTTCCAACGCCATTTCAGGATGGGGTACACGGCAGGGTCAAAATCAATTTCGTAGACGAGGCCGGAAGCGGCACCATTTGCTTGCGCTCGCATGATCGGTTTCCCGGCTTCGTTCAACTGCTGATAGGTTGTCGGTGCCGTCTTGCGGAAGGTTTGTTCCTGCCATTGATCGCCAAAGTCGAGTGTTTTCGCTGGCGGCGCGGACGCTACGGGGGGAGCAAGTAAGAGCAGCAGAGCAATCAAGAAAACGGCTTTGATAAATATGTGGCGCACATTCACATGAATAGCGAAACGCAATGTCACGCCAGCGCTCCCCCGCAAGAGCTTCCCGCTCCTGCTGTACAGCCAAAGCAGTGTTCGGCGGTGGCAATGTTGTGCGTTATTTCGTTCAGTGACGCGATATCAAATATCGTCGCCAGTTGATTTCCGGCGGGTAACTCCAATGCTTGGTTAAAATCGCAGTCATAGAGTGTGCCATCGTAGCCAATGGATATCTGGCTGGTGCACATCAGGTGGTGCGCAGCGGCGAGGTTAAAATTATCGCGCAATAGCTGTAAATATCCATCGAGCGCCCCTTCATGCTGGAGTAGATCGCGGTAGCGGGTGATGGGCATATTGGCAATGGTATAGAGATTATTGAACACGATGCCGTAGTGCTCGCCAAGGTGCGCTTTGTAGGCGTCTTCGAGTTTATTTTGCGCGGGTGGCAAAAATCCACCGCTGGGGTTGTAGACGAGATTCAGCCGTAGCAGCGAATCAACCGTACCGTATCCTAGGCTGTTGAGGAGTTGCAGCGCGGCGATGCTTTTGGCAAACACGCCGTCGCCACGTTGCTGGCAGACGTTCTCTTCGAGATAGCAGGGGAGGGAGGCGATGACCTCCACGTGTTGTTCCGCGAGAAACGACGCCGTATCCTCTTGCCCCGCTTCAAAAAGAACGGTGAGATTGCAGCGATTTAGCACATGTTTGCCCAGCTTTCGCGCTTCGCTTACTAAAAAGCGAAAGTTGGGGTTGATCTCAGGCGCGCCGCCGGTAATATCAAGCGTGGTAACGGTGGGGCTGGCCGCAAGCAAGGTGAGAATCCGTTCGGCAGTTTCGCGGTTCATGCTTTCGGTACGGTGTGGCCCCGCCGCGACGTGGCAGTGTCGACACGTCTGATTGCAGGTCTTGCCAAGGTTGATCTGCATGGTGGTGATGGTGGCTCGGCGCAACGCAATGATCTGTTCCGCAAGAGTTTGGTTGAATGTAAGTGGGGTAGTGGCCGTCAAGTTCGTCATATTGGTTCTCCGGAGTAATGTTCTCTTCTCAAACGTGATTCGCGGGACACACGCAAAGGTTACGCGATATTTTTACGGTAACGGATTAAAAATATGCGCGACCCTGATTTAAGGAATTTTATGGTTCTTTTTTTTCCACACTGCCGCAAACAAAGAGCGTCCGAATGCTCCGCCGAGGAGGGTAAGAAGAATCACCGGGAAAAAGTGCCAAACGATCAGTTGTGTTGGATCGTCGCTGGCTTCGGTAATGCGTAGCAGGATATAGCCACCGGAAGTAGCGGCGAGGCCGATCATTGCTCCGGCCCAGCGTGGTTTTGTGGGTGCGCCCCGACGAATTGCCACGGTCATCCAAAGTGCTGGGAGGATGGCGTACAAGAGAACGCGCGCCAGACAATCGAAATGGTGATTGCGTAGGCACTCGCTCAGGCTCAGAGCATCGGGCGCGGTGGTGGCGTAGAGAAGCGTTCCCGCAAGTAAGATAAGTGGTAACAGTGGTAGCAACCGTTTCCAACGGCTATCCACGCCATCGGGGAGCGCGAGCCATCCGGCAACCCACAGAGCGCTGGTGGTGATGGCAAGCATAATCGTCAGCTCGCCCCAGAAGAGCGTTTGTTGGAGTTTTTCGGCCAAATCAGGTCGTGCGCCATGCCAAAAAATGAGCACCAAGAAATAGAGCCCCAGCCCGCCTACCCAGTAAGTGATGGTTTTTGCGGGAGATGGAAGTGGCGGACGAGCGCCAGCAGCAGCTAATTGTGCGATCAGGTCATCGGTGCGCATGGTATTTCTCCTCTTTTATCGCCGTGTGGGCCAGTTCTTGTAAGGCTCGGTGTGCGGCGGTTTTCACTGCTGTTTCGCTCATTCCGAGTGCGCGCGCGACTTCGCGCGTGGAATGCCCTTCGAGTTTTAGCATCTGTAGAATGGTTCGTTGTTTTTCGGGTAAAGTTGCAAGAATTTTTATGAGTTGTTCGCGGTCATCAAAAAGCATTTCGTCGGAAGGGATTGCCACTGCTGCGGCTTCGTCGAGATTAACCTGTCGTCGCTCGTGCCGGTAATGGTCGCGCAGGAAGTCGGCCAACTTGTAGCTGGCGATGGCGAACATCCAGTTTTTAAACGACCGTTCAGTATTGAACGTGTGGCTGGAGCGGTGGATAGCCAGCAGGGTTTCCTGCACCAAATCTTCCCCTTCACCCTCTGGCACGCGCGTGGCAAAATAGCTGCGCAGATAAGGTGCTATTTCTGTGAGGAGTTGGTGATAGTGCGTTTGACAGCCCTGTTGTGCATGGTGCATCAGCAATGCGAAATGGTGATCGGGAAAAGGAGATGTAAACACTGTTTTTACTTTTCGATTTCGCGGATGCGTTTGTTGATGAACATGCTTGCCTTCTATTTTAGCTTTTTTTCGCCCAGATATTTTTACTGCTGCCATTCCGTAGTGGGGAATGGCTAAAATTGCAAGGAATTGCTTGCGAAGGAGAATTATTCATGCAAAATCAGGCACAAAACAGTTTGGTGTCGCGAAGCTATTTTAAAAATTCTTTTCCTGTCATCCAAATGTAAAACCAATAACGTAGCCACCACAAGGATATAAAGGAGCAAGGAATGAAAATCGAATCCATCCGCTTGAAAAATTTCAAGGCATTCCGCGACGTACACTTAAAAGATATTCCAGCTTTTCTTGTGGTTGTGGGTGCGAACGGTACAGGTAAGTCGACTCTGTTTGACATTTTCGGCTTTTTACATGACTGTCTGAAAGGAAATGTTCGCCAGGCACTCGATAAGCGTGGACGTTTTGTCGAAGTATTAAGTCGTGGCTGCAATCCGCAATCAGATACTATCCTTATCGAAATTCAGTATCGCATGGTAATAGCCAAAAAGAAACGACTCGTGACGTACTCGCTGGAAATCGGTGAGCAGAGCGGTTCCCCTGTAGTGCTGAAAGAAATATTGCGTTACAAACGCGGTCAATATGGGAGTCCTTTTCATTTCCTTAACTTTGAAAATGGTGAAGGATTTGCGATTACGAATGAAGAAGACTTCAGTAAAGCCGATGAGGAGCTTGAGCGCGAAACGCAAAAAGTTGCGCCTGAAACACTCGCAATCAAAGGGCTGGGACAATTCGAGCGCTTTAAGGCAGCGAATGCCTTTCGCCGCCTCATTGAAAATTGGCATGTGTCAGACTTTCATATTAGCGCGGCACGCGGCCGTAAAGATGCCGCAGGCGAAACGGAGCACCTCTCGCAAACTGGTGACAATTTGCCATTGGTGGCGCGCTATCTGCACGAGGAACACTCAGCTATTTTCGATCGTATTCTCGCTATCATGGCGAAACGTGTTCCCGGCATCGCGTCGGTTGAGCCGAAGCTCATGGATGATGGGTATCTCACGCTAAAGTTTCAGGATGGTTCATTTAAAACCCCTTTTCTTGATCGCTATGTGTCGGATGGTACCATCAAGATGTTTGCCTATCTTGTGCTGCTTTACGATCCCAAGCCTCACCCTCTGCTCTGTGTAGAGGAGCCGGAAAACCAGCTCTACCCACAGTTAATGTCAGAACTTGCTGAAGAGTTTCGGAGTTATGCCAACCGTGGAGGTCAGGTCTTTGTCACCACCCACTCCCCTGATTTCCTCAATGCACTAGAAATAGAAGAAGTGTGCTGGCTCGTAAAGGTGGACGGTTGCACACATATCCACCGAGCCAAAGATAACAATCAGATCGCCGCGTATATTGCCGAAGGTGATCAACTCGGGTATTTATGGAAACAAGGTTTCTTTGATGGGGTCGACCCTCTATGAAAGAGTTAGTGTTCCTGCTCGAAGAGCCCTCTGCTAAAGCCCTGCTAGAATCGCTGTTGCCGCGCTTACTGAATGCTGATGCCGGCATTAAGTTCCGTTGCATCCCCTTTGAAGGTAAGCAAGATTTGGAAAAGCAGTTGGTACGCAAAATTCGGGCGTACCAGAATAGTCAGGCTCGATTTGTCGTTCTACGCGACTTAGATAGTCACCCCGACTGCACTGCGGTCAAAGGAAGATTACTTGAACTCTGTCGTGAGACGGGTAAGGCCGATAAATGCCTTGTTCGTATTGCGTGTCGGGAATTGGAATCATTTTACCTTGCAGATTTGCACGCTGTCGAGCAGGCACTCCAGCTTCGCGGGCTGGCAAAGTGGCAGCAGACCCAAAAGTATCGCGAGCCGGATCAGCTCGGGAGTCCAAGTAGAGAGCTGAAAGCGTTGACAAAACAGCGCTATGAAAAAGTTGCCGGTTCGAGAGCTATTGGCCAGCACCTGAGAGTAGAGAACGAACGTTCACCCAGTTTTCGTAATTTGGTCGCCGCAATCCGGCGTCTGGAAGATGAACTCACTCAGGACGCTCTAAAGTGAGCCGAAAAGAGAGGTTTATTTTTCCAGCTCACGGGCGTACTGGATGCAAGTATTCGTGTCTGGCATCCAGAGTAATCGTTTCATGTCAAGGGTGTCCGCGCAGATGTGGCATTCGCCAAAGGATGGCGAGTCGATTTTGGTGTTCGTCGCGAGCACGTCAATGTCGTGCTGAAGCTGGGTGACCATGGTTGCAATACTGGCTTTGATTTGGGATCGTTCGGCATCGGTCATGTTCTTACCACCCCAATAGGCCGCTAAAAAAGTGCCATCCGAAGACAAGCACGACAACGATAACAATCCACCCTTTAATGCCGATGGCTTGGAACCACTCTTGCCACGACGTTGTTATTGCCACCCCAGTGGTTTGCTGGGGTGGCTGTTTTTGTTTTTTCTTGCGAACACTATCAAGTTGGACAATTTTTTTCATGCGAGCGACAACCTCCACAGATCATGTGGATGATTGTAGCGCAGCTTTCTCACAGACACCATCGGCTAAAGGACTTTTCCGACAACCGCACCAATTTTTTCCATTTCGCGCATCAGTTGAGCGAATTGTTCAATGTTGAGGCTTTGCGGCCCATCACACAAAGCTTTTTCGGGATTGTTGTGGACTTCAATGATCAGGCCATCGGCTCCGGCGGCAATGGCCGCACGCGACATGCTCGGCACGAGTGATGCGTAGCCGGTCGCATGGCTGGGGTCGATAATGATCGGGAGGTGTGTCCGTTGTTGCAAGACAGGGATGGCGCTCAGGTCAAGGGTGTTGCGCGTAGCCGTTTCAAATGTGCGGATGCCACGTTCGCAGAGAATGACTTGCTGATTGCCTTCCGAAAGGATGTATTCGGCGCTCATGAGGAACTCTTCGATGCTGGTCGCCATGCCGCGTTTGAGGAGTGCTGGCTTGCGTGTTTGTCCGATGAGTTTCAGCAGGGAAAAGTTTTGGACATTGCGTGCGCCGATCTGAATGATGTCGGCATACCGTTCGACAAGGTCGAGATCGCGTGGGTTCATCACTTCCGTAACGATGGGAAGTCCGGTTTCTTGAGACGCCACTTTCAGGAGTTTCAACCCTTCTTCGCCAAGGCCTTGGAAGGCGTAGGGGCTGGTGCGTGGCTTAAAGGCTCCGCCGCGCAGCGCTTTGGCTCCAGCTAGCTTTACCCCTTTGGCAGTTTCCACCATTTGTTCTTCGTTTTCCACGCTGCATGGCCCAGCAATAATGGACGCGAATCCATTGCCAAAACGGGCTTCACCGACTTGGATGACAGATGGCGTGGTGCGAGTTTCCATGCTGGCGAGTTTATAGGGTTTTTGAATGGGGACGACGTTGTCGACAGCAGGATGCTTGATCAGATCGAAAATCTGGTCACGGTTACCACTGATGCCGACGGCACCAATGATGGTGCGCTCTTCACCGATAATCAGGTGGGGGGTGAATCCAAGGGCGGTCACTTTTTCGGCTAATGCTTCGCGGTCTTGGACGGTAGCGGTGGACTTGAGGACAATAACCATGGTGTAGACTCCTTAAATGCAAAAATAAAAAACGCCGTGAAGGGTGGCTTCACGGCGTGTGGGTCGATAAACGCAAAACGCCGCGAACAAGCACGTGGCCTGTTCGCGGCGAGGGGTGGCTCGTCAGGGTGCGACAGGCAGATTACCTAAAGTAATACTGCCAAAAAAACGCGAGAGAGTGAGGTTGTTTCGTAGTTATTTTTGTACTCATCAGTTTGGTACTCCCGAAATTTCGTGTATAGTAGGCGCACCAAAAATGGCTGTCAAGCCAAAATTTAGGAGAGATCATGACACCTTCTTTGAGAAAGCCCCGCCGCATGCGCCAAGGAAATTTGATACGCGATATGGTTCGCGAAACGATAGTGACAACCGATGATCTGATTATGCCGCTTTTTGTTTGCCCAGGGACGGGTGTTCGTCAAGCGGTGGGTTCGATGCCCGGTGTGGATCGCATCAGCGTGGATGTTGCGGTGCAAGAGTGTGCCGAATTACGCGCGCTTGGCATAAAAGCGGTTATTCTTTTTGGGATCCCGGCGGAAAAAGACCCACTGGGGAAAGAGGGATACTGCGACCATGGCATTGTACAGACGGCAGTACGGGCGATCCGTGCGGCGGTCAGCGATTTAATGATTATCACCGATGTCTGCCTCTGCGAATATACGGATCACGGCCACTGTGGAGTATTGATTGATGGCGATGTCGACAACGACGCTACCGTCGATTTGCTGGTGCGCGAAGCGGTGTCGCATGCTAAAGCGGGTGCTTCGATGATTGCCCCTTCCGACATGATGGATGGGCGCATTGGCGCGATTCGTCAAGGCTTAGATCAGGCGGGTTTTTCGCATATTCCCATTATGAGTTATGCGGTGAAGTATTGCTCGGCATTTTATGGCCCGTTCCGCGATGCGGCGGATTCGGCACCACAGTCTGGTGACCGTAAAAGCTATCAAATGGATCCGGCGAATAGTCGTGAAGCGATGATCGAAGCTTCACTGGATTATGAAGAAGGCGCCGATATTCTGATGGTAAAACCAGCACTCCCTTACCTGGATATTATTGCCAAATTGCGCGCTAACTTCAGCACGCCGATTGCGGCGTACCATGTGAGCGGTGAATACGCGATGGTAAAAGCGGGCGAAAAACTTGGCTGGATCGATGGGACGCGCGTGATGATGGAATCCCTGCTGTCCATTAAGCGGGCAGGCGCCGATATCATCATCACCTATTATGCCAAAGAGTTTGCCCGTCTACAGCGGGAGGCACAAGAGGGATGAGCGAGATTTACGTTATTGGCCATAAAAATCCCGACACTGACTCACTGTGTTCCGCGTACGCGTATGCCGCGCTAAAAAATCGCCTTGATAGTGCCAATGACTATCAGGCCAAGCGGTGCGGCAATGTCGGGAAGCAAAGCCGCTTTGTCTTTGATCGTGCAGGACTTACCCCACCAGAATTTATTGCAGATGTTTTCCCACGTGTGCGCGACATTATGGCGAAAGATGTGGTGACGGTGCATGAAGATACGCCCATCTGGCAGGTGATGAAGAATATTGATGAACGCAAAATTCGCATGACACCGGTCGTCGACGATTCAGGGCGCTATCGTGGGGTCGTAAGTATTTTAGAAATGGCGAATTTCTTTATGACGAAAGAAGTTGCCCAAAAGCCTGACTATTTACTGCGCCCCGCAAACTTTCCGCAGGTCGTACAAGGGCACTTTCATCAGGAAGGCGATACGGCTGAGTTCCGGGCGAAGTTTCTGGTTGCGGCGATGCCGTTTGAACGCGTCGTAAAGCATATTGAACTGTTGTCGGATAAGCCGGTGATGATTGTCGGTAAGCGCCGCGATATCATCGAACATGCTATCAAAATCGGGATTCCCGCGATTATCCTGACGGGTATTGAAGGGGAAGACGATCTTGATATTGACTTTTCTGCGTATCGTGGTTGGGTATATGTTTCTGCGCGTGATACGGCGGAAACACTGCGTTTACTTGCGTTAAGCGTTCCGGCGAAGGCCGTAATGAACACGAGTATTCCAACGGTCAATCCCGATCAATATATGGAAGAAACGCGTGACGTGCTGTTAAAGGTTGACCATAAAGGGGTGCCGGTGGTGCGCGATGGCCATCTGGTTGGTTTGGTCACGCGTTCGAATATTATTGAACGGGCGCCGCGAAAATTGATTTTGGTCGATCATAACGAAATGACGCAGGCGGTCGATGGTGCTGAGAATAGCGAAATCTGCGAAATCGTCGACCATCACCGCCTTGGCACGATTCGGACGAAGAATCCGGTCACGTTTTATGCCAAGCCAGTCGGGAGTACGTGCACTTTGGTGTATCAGCTGTATCGCCAACATGGCGTGGCGCTTGATCAGGCGATGGCACTGTTACTTCTTTCCGGCGTATTAGCCGATACGGTTATTATGAAGTCGCCAACGACGACAACAGAGGATGTAGCTGCCATTCAAGAGCTAAGCGTGTTAGCGGGTGTTGACGCGCAGGTATATGGTCGTGAACTGTTTGCTGCAACCGACGGGCTAAAGCAGCGTGAGCCGCGCCAGGCGGTGACGGCTGATTTCAAAATGTTTACCGAGTTTGGTGTCAAATTCGGTGCTGGACAGATTGAAGTTGTTACTGTGGTCGACCTGCCAGAAGTGGCACCGGCATTGTTCGAAGCATTAGAAGCGGAACGGCTGGCGAATGGTTTGGATTGGGCTATGTTGCTCATTACTGATATTATCAGTGAGGAAAGTGTGCTGCTTACGACAGGGTACACGGCGGCGGAGAAATTACTCCGTTACCCGAGTAGAGGTGATCGACAATTCAGCCTTCCGGGTGTATTGTCGCGCAAGAAACAACTGTTGCCGGAAATTCTCCGGACGTTAGAGGAACTGAACGGGAGGTAATCCAATGCGATATGCAGTCGTGATGTTCTGTGTCTTGGTGTTTGGAGTGACGGGAGCGCTGGCTGACGGAGCGGCGCTCTATAGAAAGTGTATTGCTTGTCACGGTGCTGATGGCGGAACGCCCCCGCACGGTGGGACTCTGGCGAATATTATCCGTGGCAAGGGGGCTGCTGAAATCGCAGAAACGTTGAAGGGATATCGTGATGATCCGACGTTCGGCGGACGCCTCAAAGGGATGATGCGCCCCAATGTTCGCGGGTTAAGCGATGAGCAGATCAACACCATCGCCAACTACGTTGCAACGCTTCCGTAGTTGTTATTTTGCCATACGTGTGCGTAACTGCTGAACAACCTGATCGACTGATTGTCCGCAGGGCGCCACGGGGCTGACGGTGTCGAATACGGGCATTCCATCGGCGCCAAGCAAAAGAATCTGCCCATCCTGAAAGAGTCTATCAAACGCCGCAATGCATTGTTCTAACACCTCACGAGAGCTAAAGGCCTGTTGTTGGGTTATGTCTGCGGCGATTTTTCCCCGGCTTTGTAAAAAGGCAAATACTTCTGGCAGTACTTGAGCAGCCGTTTGGGTTGAACCTACCACCAGCACATCTTCTGACGATTCTGTTGTGGGGGTGCTGCTGGTTGCTTGTTGGTTGATCAGGGTGCCGATTCGCAGCAAAAGTTCGGTGTGATCAACGGGTTTGATGATATACGCGTCGATCCCCATATCAAGTACGCGGGAAAACATATCTTCTTCGCTATAAGCAGTCGTCAGAATAACGGGAACCTGTGCGTTTTGCTGGCGAATCTTTACGACCATATCAAGGCCGTTCATCCGTGGCATACGAGCATCGGTGATGATGATGTCTGGCGAATGGCGCGTAAAAAGATCGCACCCTTCTATCCCGTCGTTCGCGCAATAGAGCTTCCCGACATGCTTGCGCAAGAAGCGTTCCAAGCTTTCGCGGATGAGTGGTTCGTCTTCTACGTATAAAACGCGAAGTGATTTTAAACTCTGTTCAGACATGATGGTATCCCTCCGAAAGTTGGTGTATTCTAGCATGGAAACGAGGCCGTATGGCGCGTTATTTTCTTGTATCAGAGGAAAATAATACGCCCTTTTTTCCTGCCACTCAATGTAGAAATGAATAGGTGAACCGTTTGTATATTCCTGAATTGCTGGCTCCGGCGGGGAGTCTCGATAAGCTTTATTCTGCCTTTACGTATGGAGCCGATGCTGTCTATATCGGCGGCCCACAGTTTGGCCTACGTCATCGTGCGGGTAATTTCACACTTGAAGATATTGCCATTGGTTGTTCTTTTGCGCATTCTAGGCAGAAAAAAGTCTATGTCGTAATGAATATATTCCCGTGGAATGATGATTTCAATGGATTGGATGAATACCTGCGCCATCTTTGTGAGGTTGGTGCAGATGCGGTTATTGTGTCGGATCCTGTTTTGCAACGAAAGGCACACGAAGTCGGCCTTGTCACGCATATTTCGACGCAGGCCAGTTGCGTTAACAGTGCCGAAGCACAGTTTTGGGGTGCGCGCGGCGCAAGCCGTATTGTGCCAGGGCGTGAACTTTCGATAGAGGCGGCCGCTGAACTTGCCACACGCAGCGGAGTAGAAATTGAAATGTTTGTGCATGGATCGTTGTGTATGTCATTCAGTGGAAAGTGTTTAATCAGTAATTTCACGACCGGACGCGACGCCAATCGCGGCGGATGCGTGCAGAGTTGCCGCTGGGGCTATCAGGTTGTGCAGCGCGATGGTTCGCTCTCTGAATCGCTTTGTCATCCATTAAATTCGTTAGATTTAATGGGACTTCGCTTGCTTCCCATGTTTTGCAAAGCGGGCATCCATTCGCTCAAAATTGAAGGTCGAATGAAATCAAATCTCTATTTGGCGGCGGTTATTTCGAGCTACCGCCAAGCACTTGATGCGTTGGCGTGTGGTGCTCCTGTTGCGTGGGAAAAATTAGAAAAGCGTATTGCTATGGTTTCGAATCGTGGCTTTACACAAGGCTCTCTGGTAGCTCCCGCCGCGCGCGAGAGTGTCGCGTTAGAGCGTTCGGGATATCATGTTGCGGTGGAATATATCGGCGATATTGTCAGTGTGCATGATGGTCGAGGATTGCTGGTAGTGCGTAAATCAGCACGTAGTCAGCACTGCTTGTCTGCGCTGTTGCCGGATGGAACGGTGTTTCCGGTCGGCATCTTGACAACGCTTGATGGCGAACCTGTCGATCACGCTTCGCCCGGGAGCGGTGTCGTTGTAAGCGGGATGAGTCAACCGCATGTGGTGGTGTACCGTGAGCTGTGACCTAGTAGCAAAGGATATCGCACCGATTGCCGCGCGCCTATCCGTTTGTATTGAAACGCCTCATGACCTTGCGGTGGCGCTCCGTTTTGGTGTTAGATCGGTGATCGTTGCGCCGCAAGAGGTCAGCCTGTCGGGCACGCTTGCGCTCGAAACGGCGTGCCAGTTGATTGACAATGCGTGTGCCGCGCCGTTGGAGTGTCAGCTCCTGCTCGACTTTCTCCCGTTTGATAACGATTTTCCCCGTACGCTGGAAGTGGTTCAACGGTGTGTTGAGGCGGGCGTAACGTTCGTTCGGGTGCAGAATATTGGGCTTGCTCTAGAATTACGCCGACGATTTCCGCAGCTTCGTGTGCTACATGAAATAAAAAGTGGCGGTAACCACCGTGGTTATTATCGTGAAATGGAGCAAGTGGGTTTCTGCGGTGCGCTGGTATCTCGCGAATTACACTGGGAAGCCATTGGTGCACTAGCATCCTGTGTGTCAGAAGCATTTCTATTGCAGATACAACTCTTTGGCCGTGTGCAGATTTTCCATTCGGCGCGCGATCTTGTCAGTACGGTGAGCGATGATGCCAGTGTGATGTTGCAGGAAACAACCCGCCCGGACGAGCGTTTTGCATTGCATAAGGCTGGGGCAGGCACGGTTTTATATCATTCGCATATCATGGATCTTGTGCCGCATGTTCCCGCGTTATTACGCGATGAGGTGCCATTCTCTTTTTTGGTCGATCACCGTGGGGTTGCGCCATTGGAAGCGGTGCTTGGATACGTGACGGGGGCGGCGGAATGTCCGGCGATGTTATCTTGGAAACGGAGTGATTTTCAGTTTATGGTGCAGGCCTACTCTGCTACAGAAGAGGATGTTTCGGGCGACGTGATGATGGCGAATGCATCTGTCGTCGCGATTTCGCGCAACGAATATGTGATTGCCGAAGTGGCAACTGTGTTGCGCCGAGGCGAGTGTTATACGGTGAAGACGCCAGAGCAAAAGGTCTTTCGCGCCACACTTTCGGAAATACGCACGTGGTGGGGTGAGACGTTGGATCAGGCGGAGCGTGGTGAGTTTGTCCGTCTGCATTGGTTCAAAGGAGCAACGGTTGGCGCGCGACTCACAGCGACTGAAGGAGCAAGCGGATGAAATGGAGCGAACGAAAATATATTCCCGCACTGGGTGGATTATTGGCCTTAATTGTGGCGATGGGGGCGGGGCGTTTTGCGTACACGCCGCTGTTGCCGTTTATGCAAGACGGTGTTGGCTTTGACGATAGTATTGCGGGGTTGATTGCTTCGTCCAATTATGCGGGCTATCTGGCGGGTGCTCTGGTTTTTGGATATTTGCCACGTGGTTGGCGTGTTGCCGGATTTCGCTTGAGCTTAGTGCTGATGGTGTTGGTGACGGCGGCGATGGGCGTGCTGGAAAGCCTTGCGGTGTGGTATCTGCTCCGTTTTGTGGCGGGGGTGCTCAGCGCGGCTATCTTTGTGCTCGGGTCACTGCTTGTGATGGAAGCGTTGGCGCAGCGCAGTGCGATCCATCTTTCCGGCCTTATGTACAGCGGTGTTGGGGTTGGCATTGCGCTTTCGGCGGTGGGGGTTGCGCCACTGTGTGAATATTGGAGTTGGCAGGGAGCATGGATCGGGCTTGGATTGCTTTCGATCCCGCCGGTTGTGCTCGCGTGGATGTGGGTAAAAAGCGAACCAGCCCCAGTGGCACCCGCTGCTGCGCCGGTAAATACGGCGGTGGTTCAGCATACGGCGGCGACGCCCTCGTTACGTGGTGTCTTTATTCGCCTTGGTTCAGCCTACTTTCTGGAGGGGATGGGGTATGTTGTTTCAGCGACATTTCTTGTTTTAATCATACGCACGTTGCTCGACTCGCCATTAGCAGGGACGATTTCATGGCTGCTTGTTGGAGTTTCAGCGGCAATTTCGACGTCGGTTTGGCCACTGGTAGCCGCTAGGGTCGGTGAGGCGCGAGCTTTGATGCTGGCACATGGCATTCAAGCGGTTGGTATCGTCTGCCCGGTATTCTGGCCGACACTTGCGGGAGCATATGTCGGTTCGATCCTTTTTGGTGGCACGATTATGGGTATTGTGACACTGACCATGATGTACGGTCGCAAGTTGGCACCAGAAAAAGCTGGAGCGGCAGTTGGCCTTTTAACTGCACTTTTTGGCGCTGGGCAAATTATTGCGCCGGCGCTCGCGGGGTATGTGGCAAAAGTTGAAGGGAGCTTTACGCTTCCACTGGTTGCGGCGGCTATCGCTGTGGCGGTTGGAGGGCTTATACTGCTGCCGGATGCACGGAAACGGAAGGGAGCGTGAGGTGTGAAGGCTGTGCGTAGCGTTTTGCGCACATCAAGTAGGGGAAATTACACTTGAACTCTGCTTATGATACCCGCTATAAATGCCTCAAAAATACATGGAGGGATATTATGTTTACGAAGCGCGCTTTTTTTCTCATTTTTATGATCGTATTTTCAGGTGCCAGTTTTGCCAGTGACGTTCTGTACACAAAGGTGAATATTCATACGCAATTTGCTGTTGACCGAAGCGGCGAAAGAGCTTTTAAGGCGAGCTACGCTAATTATACTGACCCTGGAAGTGGCCATCATGTTTTCCCTGCCGGTACTGCTATTACAGTAAAAAGTCATTCGCGCAAGCATATTGATATCTACACTCAAGAGGAAAACTCCTATATTCAGTTTGAATATCACGAACCCCGTATGGGTATGAAAGCGCAAGAGTATCTAGCACTTATTACCAGCACTACTCCTGTCAACTACAACCATCTTTCCGCAATTGACCAGCAAGGGATTCGCGAAGGAAAAGCCTTCATTGGTATGAGTAAGGAGGGTGTCATGGCCGCATTGGGGTACCCTGCTGCACATAAAACTCCTCGATTGGAATCCAAAGCTTGGATTTACTGGACGAATCGCTTCAAAACACTCGTCTTGACATTCGATGATAATGATATCTTGATGAATATTCGCCGATAAGACAGGACTATATGAGCCCCAAAATTGCATTCGTGACTGGAGCCAGTAAAGGAATAGGGAAAGCGATTGCCCTACAACTTGCCAAAGATGGCTACGACATCTGGTTGAATTATCGTTCAGATTTACTTGCTGCGCAAGAGGTTGCGCGACACATAGAGGCGGAAGGCCGGAGTTGCACGCTACTGGCATTTGATGTTGCTGACCCCCACGCTGTGGAGGCAACTCTTGCACCTCTGATAGATCAGACCGTTCCCTTTATCCTTATAAACAACGCTGGTTTTGCCGCTGACTCTCTCATGGTGTGGATGAAACATGCCGAGTGGAATGCTGTGCTTGACGTCCATCTGGGTGGATTTTTCTCGGTCACAAAAGCTGTTTTGACCGGAATGCTCAAACAAAGAGCGGGGAGAATCATCAATATCGTTTCTACTTCCGGCGAAACCGGCGTAGCAGGGCAAGTCAATTACTCTGCCGCCAAAGCAGGTATTATTGGCGCATCGCGGTCGCTCGCTGTCGAAGTTGCCAAGCGGAACGTATTAGTGAATTGTGTCTCTCCTGGTTTTATTGAGACTGAAATGATTCAAAATCTTCCCAAGGAACGGATTTTGCCGATGATCCCTATGGGGCGAGTAGGTACACCGGAAGAAGTCGCCTACGCGGTGAGTTTCCTCTGCTCCGATCGTGCTTCGTATATAACAGGACAAGTCTTGGCGGTGAATGGCGGTACGCATGTGTGATGTAATCTATGTATAGAGTCGCCATCACGGGTGTCGGTCTTGTTTCAACGCTAGGAAGATCGTGGTCTGACGTTAGTCATGCCTTGCGCACGGGTATTTCAGGAGTGCATGTCGATGAAGAGCGTCGTCAGCGTGGCTTTCGCAGCCCACTGACGGGGATTATTCCCAGCGATATTTCTCAGGGGTTCCTGAATCGTAAGCAAAAGAAAACTATGCCTGACTTTGCCGAATGGGCATATGTAGCTGTTTATGATGCCTTAACTCAATCAGGATTATCCATGGCAGATATCGCAAATGAGCAGACGGGTCTTATTTTCGGGTGTGATTCCAGCTGTATTGCCGCTGTGGAGCAAGTGGAGCGCCTCAACGATGCACGTGATACACAGTCGATCGGTAGCGGATATGTGTTCCGTTCGATGACGTCGACTATCACAATGAATTTAAACACATTATTGGGGACAAAAGGGGCATGTTGGACACTCTCTTCGGCCTGTTCGAGCGGTGGGCATGCGGTGGGTCAAGCGGCAGATTTGATCCGGCTTGGCCGTCAGGATCGCGTTATTTGCGGTGGTGCACAGGAAGTGAATTGGCAATCGATGTGCAGTTTTGATGGATTGGGTGCCTTTTCTACGCGAGTCACCGAACCTGATAAAGCGTCTCGTCCATTTGATGCCGACCGCGATGGGCTTGTGCCAAGCGGCGGTGCGGCGGCTCTTATTCTGGAACGCTATGAAAGTGCCCTTGCTCGCGGAGCCGTCATCCTTGGTGAAGTGATTGGCTATGGTTTCAGCTCTGATGGGCTTCACATTTCTGTTCCCAGTGGTGATGGATTGAAGCGCGCGATGCACGCTGCACTTGCCGATGGCAACATGTCTGCCCAAGAGGTCGATTATGTGTGCGCCCACGCCACTTCGACACCGGCGGGTGATGAGGCGGAAGCCAATACGATTCATGAAGTGTTTGGCGAACATAAACCCTATATTTCTTCAACGAAATCATTAACGGGGCACGAGCTTTGGATGTCGGGCGCTTCCCAGGTGGTCTATTCCACCATCATGGCTAACGATCAGTTTCTGGCAGCAAATGCCAATTTTCAGACGCCGGATCATGCCAGCAAAGGTCTCAACATCCTCACCGAATCGATTGCATGTGCTCCAAAAATTATTCTCTGCAATTCAGCGGGATTTGGTGGCACCAACTCATGTCTTCTCTTGCGATACCACCATGCACTATGATGCGGTTGTTATTGGAGCAGGCATCTCCGGAATCACCGTAGCGCTCATGCTTGCAAAATATGGGCAACGGGTGGCATTGGTAGAAAAACATCATCAAATTGCCCCTATCGTCCGTGGTTTTACGCGCAAGCACCACCATTTCGACACTGGTTTTCACTATGCCGGACGGTGCCCGAATAATGATCCACTTGGCGCCCTATTGCGCTATTTTTCCATCGCGGGGAAGCTCCAGATTGAGCCCTACCATGCGGATTGTTTTGATCACGTAAAAATTCAAAACACCCCGTTCACTTTTGATTTCCCTCTGGGTATTCCCGCGATTGTCCAACGTTTGGGTGAAAGATTTCCCCATGAAACAGAGGGGATTCGCCACTATCTTGCCCAAATCCAGCGTGTCTGCGAGCAATTCAGCCTTGTTGACTATTCTATACCGCTCAACCAAAGACCGTCTCTGCAGGAGATTCTCAAGGAACATTTCAGCGACCCTTTGCTGATCAAGTTGCTCTCTGCCCATTCATTACTCTATGGCACTGAGCCTGATGAGACGAGTTTTCTCTTTCATGCCATGGTGGTGGGGCCGTATTATCAGGAAGCCTACACCTTTAAGGGAGGCGGCAAGGCACTCGTCGATCTTCTTCAGGAGAAATTAGAACAGTTGCAGGTTGATCAGTATCTGGGAAGTGAAGTCAGTACGATCGAGATAGATTCCAGCCGCCGTGTCACCGCTGTAACATTGGCAAATCAGACCACTTTGCGGACTTCTTGCGCCGTCTATTGTGGTCATCCAAAGGCGTTACTTCAGATGGTTCCACCTTCCACCTTTCGGCCAGCCTATGGTGAGCGAGTCGCTAATCTTGAGGAAACACCATCCGCCTACGCCCTCTATGGGGTAACACGCACGCCATTGGAGTGTCTGCATGCCTCTAATGTCATTGTGTTACCGGAGGAGAGAGCAGAAGTCACTGCCAGCAATAGCACCATCACCTCGGGCGTAATGTATGTAACCAAAGGGCGTGCCGCAGATACCACTGCGCCCAATGGGTTCTCTTTCTTTACACTTTTTCCTGCTTCCAAAATTGAGGAAAGTGGCAGCAAAGCAGAGATTACAGAACGGATGAAATTGCGCATGGCGCAAACGTTTCCCCAGTTTGAACAAAACCTCGTGTGGGCCGAATCAGCTTCGCCAAAAACCTTTGCGCGATATAGTTACGCCTCGCCCGGTTCGCTGTATGGCGCAAAGCATTGCATTGGGCAAACCAACCCTCATCCGCTCACGCGAGTACCGGGCTTACTACTTGCAGGGCAAAGTGTAGGTGCGCCGGGTCTGATTGGCGCAATGGCCTCGGCGGTGCATACCGCAGCACTTATAATTGGACAAAAAACCGTCTATTCGGAGTTATCATCATGCCTTTAAAGCGTGTCGTTATTACTGGCTATGGTGCCATTTCGCCCTTTGGTAATTCGGTAAAAGAGCTTATGACAGGCTTTTTCGAAGGGCGAAGCGCGATTGAAGTCGATCACAGCCTTACCCAGCTTGGCGGGTTGCGCTCTTTTGTTGTGGGAAAAGTAAAGGGAATAGATGAAAAGCAGATTCCCCGTAAAGACCGCCGTTCCATGTCCCCTATGTCTGTCTACGCACTCCTCGCCAGTCAAGAAGCGCTGCGGCATGCGAAGTTGGATATCAGCGAATGCCACGATGGACTGACCGGTGTTTCTATCGGCTCAACGGTCGGGAGCACGCAGGCCACACAAGATTTTTTTCAGGATTTTTTTACTGACCATAGTTTAGAACGGATGAAGTCGAGCCTCTTTTTTCAAATCGCTAACCATTCGTGTGCCGCGAACGTTTCACAGGCGCTCGGGCTTTCCGGTCGCCTGCTGGCTCCTTCCGCGGCCTGCGCTACCGGATGCCTTGCTATCGGTCATGGATATGAACTGATTACACTTGGCAAACAAAAGCGGATGCTCTGTGGTGGAGCGGACGAATTCCACCCACTCACTGCCGGAACATTTGATATGATCAATGCCGCTTCAACGCGATTTAACCATTCCTCGACTATGACACCACGCCCTTTCGATACTGATCGTGATGGCGTGGTTTGTTCTGAAGGCGCCGGTATTCTTTTGCTCGAAGAGCTGGAAAGTGCCCTTGGGCGGGGTGCAGATATTCTTGCAGAAGTAGTGGGGTTCGCAAA
Organism: Chrysiogenes arsenatis DSM 11915; assembly: GCF_000469585.1. Classification (NCBI taxonomy): domain Bacteria; kingdom Pseudomonadati; phylum Chrysiogenota; class Chrysiogenia; order Chrysiogenales; family Chrysiogenaceae; genus Chrysiogenes; species Chrysiogenes arsenatis. The sequence goes on along the minus strand of NZ_AWNK01000005.1, from coordinate 288,389 downwards.
TGTCTGCGACCCTGGCAGCATTGCGAATCCAGATCCTGCTTCGATTGAGTCGTGCATGCGCCTTGCATTAGAAGAAGCGCAATTACTCCCAGCGGATATCGACTACGTGAATGCACACGCGACCGCAACCGAGTGGGGGGATATTGCGGAGAGTCAGGCTATTTATTCTGTTTTCGGTAGCCAAGTATTGGTCAGTAGTTTAAAAGGTCATATAGGTCATTCTATGGCAGCAAGCGGGTCGCTTGAAAGTATTGTTTCGCTTGAAATGATGCGCAGCGGTTCTATTATCCCTACGCGTAATTTGAGTTTTCCAGATCCTCGCTGCGGAAAGCTTGCCTATGTGCAAAGGATAGAAACAAAAAGCATAAATACCATCGTCAAGAATGGCTTTGCCCTCGGCGGTGTGAATTCAACACTTATTTTTAGGAGATATGTATGACCGAGATCGAGATCATTGAAATCGTCAATGCAGCCTTAGCCAAAGAATTTGAACTCGACATGGCGCAGATGACACCAGAGCAAAGCATTTTTGATGACCTCGGGTTGGATAGTTTAGATATGGTCGATATGGTTATCGTGCTGGAGCAGGCTTTTTCGTTTAAAATACGCGATGAAGAAGAAGTCCGCCAAATACGTACTCTTGGAGATATTCACCGGTTTATTATTCAAAAAAAATCGTCTCTGAGTTAATTCTCCATGGAAACACAAGATAGTGCGCCGTATGAACAAGCACTCCCTGCGTCTCAATACCCTACGCTCTCCATGATTCTCATGACGTGTACTGTCTACCCACTTTTAGTGATGTGGACACTCTTGAGTATTGTCTGTTTCCCTGCCGCTTTTGCACTGCTGAAAGGGTGCACGCTCTGGAGTAATGCCAAAGTAATGCGACTCTGTGTATGGTTGTATGGTAAGGGGTGGATGGCAGTTGTTTCGCCGTTTGTCAGTTTTAAACGAATTTTTCCTGAGAAAAATGTTTTTGATACCCCCTCGATTATTGTGGTGAATCATCTGTCATTTTTTGACACCTACTGCATGGCAATGTTGCCGTGCAGCGACATCACCTTTGCTGTGAGATCGTGGCCCTTTAAAATGCCTTGGTATGCGTTTTTTATGCGTCTCGCCGGATACATGGATGTCGAAAGAATGTCATTTGACGAGTGTTTAACGCACGCCCGCACCGTCATTGCACATGGTGGTCATGTGCTGTTTTTCCCTGAAGGGCATCGCAGTCGCACTGGTGAGTTACAACGCTTTTATTCTGGCGCCTTTCAGCTTGCCAAAGCGGTAGATTGCCCAATTATCCCCCTGTGTCTGACCGGAACGGATACGTTATTGCCTCCCAAGCGTCACTGGTTGGCTCCGTCAACAGTGCGAATGGCGACGTTACCACCTCTACATCCAGAAGATTTTGCGAATCATCGTGACATGAAGCGTGCCGCAAAGTCTGCCATGCAGGAGATGATTATGGAGATGCGACTAGGTGAGAGCTATGTTTAACCTTCAGGAAGCCAGTGAAAGGGAATTCGCTACGCCCGCCGAAATTATGGCAACACAGCAACAACTGGTGTGCGAACACGTGCGTTATCTGCGCGAGATTTCTCCATATTACCGATCGGTACTGAGTGTGCTTTCGGATACGGCTCTCTCTCACCTTACGCTCGCGCAGTTGAGTGCATTACCACTGACGAGCAAGCAGGATATCGAAGCTAATCCCTCGGCGTTCTGGTGTTGTCCAGAGAGTGATATCATCGATATTTGTCAGACCTCAGGAACAACCGGCACACCGGTTACAATACCGTTGACGGCACACGATCTTGAGCGGCTCGCCTTTAACGAAGCCCTTACCTTTCAGCGTTTGAATATCAGCGCGAATGATCGTGTTTTAGTCGCTGTTGCTATTGAACGCTGCTTTATGGCTGGACTCGCTTACTATCTTGGCGCACAAAAAATTGGTGCCACCGCTCTCCGTGGCGGCTCGAGCAACACTGGCCACCTTGTACAGCTGGTTAAGCAGTATCGACCGGACTATATCATCGGCGTACCCTCGCTGATCGCCGAACTTGGCAAACGGTTGCTGGCAGAAAATATCAATCCAGCAAGTCTTAATATAAAAGGGTTTATCTGCATTGGCGAGCCGGTTCGCGCCAGTGACCTGTCGCTCCTCCCTTTGGCTTCGCGCCTAAGCGAACTCTGGAACGCCCCCGTCTTCGGCACCTACGCCAGCACCGAAATGGCAACCGCGTTCACCGACTGCCTTCATGGCTGTGGAGGACACATCAATACCGAGCTCATCGCCGTGGAAATTCTCAATGAACAGGGCGAGCCGCTTCCTTCTGGCGTGCCAGGAGAAGTCGTCGTGACGCCATTACAGGTTCGCGGCATGCCGCTTTTGCGCTACCAAACTGGCGACATTGCGTACATCATTGATGAACCCTGCCCCTGCGGGCGCACCTCGCCGCGCCTCAGTCCCGTGCTTGGCCGCAAATCGCAGCGGATGAAAGTCAAAGGAACCTCCGTGTACCCCTCAGCGGTTCTGGCTCTGCTGCAATCGCTCGCCGGTATCGAAAACTTCTGCCTTGAAGTGTACGAAGAGAGTCAACTCTCGGATCGACTTTGCGTCTTGTATTCCACGATGCGCGACGATCTCACCCCGCAACAGGTGGCGCAGCACCTTTCGGCAGCACTCCGCTTTACTCCGGAAGTTTGCCGCGTACCATGTGCCGAGCTAGAGCAAAAGATGCATCCACCCGGAAAAAGGAAAAAAATCACGTTTTTTGATTATCGCACTACGAAAGAGAAGGAACACCAACCATGATCACTGCACCAACCGCACTGCTGAATGGCAACACGCTGAGTATTGCCGACATTGTCGCTATTGGCATTGGCGACAAAAAAGTTACACTCTGCGAAACCGCCTTGCAAGCTTGCGTCGCCAGCCGAACCTTCCTGGAAGAAGAAATTACCGCCCGCAAAATTATCTACGGGGTGAATACCTCATTCGGCCCGATGTGCAACCAGATCATCGAAGATAACCAGATTGAAGCGCTCCAGGCCAATCTCATCCGTAGTCACGCCGCCGGACTGGGCGATCCCCTGAAGCCGTATATCGCGTTAGCGGTCGTTGCCATCCGCCTCAATACCCTTGCCAAAGGGTACAGCGGTGTGCGTCTGGAACTCCTCACCTTTATGCGCGACATGATTAACCACGGCATTGCGCCATATATTCCGGAGTGCGGCAGCGTGGGGGCATCGGGCGATCTGATCCACCTTTCACACATGGCACTCCCGATTATTGGCGAAGGGAACGTCTACTATAAGAACCAACTGCGCACGACGGCGGATGTTTTTCATGAACTCGGCATCACTCCACTTAAACTCTCGTATAAAGAGGGAATCGCGCTGATCAACGGTACCAGTGCGATGACCGCTCTGGCAGCGTTTGCCCTTTTCGGTGCCAGAAAGCTTTTCAATTTGGCCTGCGTCACCGGTGCCTTTTCGCTGGAAATATTTGGCGGCATTGACGATGCCTTTGACGCTGATCTCCACTTCGTCAAACCACACGATGGCCAGCAAGCCGTGGCCGCTGTGATCCGGAGTCTGTATACTGGTTCAGGGAACATTACGCTGCGTGAAGATGTTCACAGCCGGGTACGGGAACAGCAAAAAGACGGAGTCGTTTACGAAACCAGCATCAACGTGCAGGACGTGTATTCGGTTCGCTGCACGCCGCAGGTGCTTTCGCCCGTGGCCGAAGCGTTGGATTACGCCGAGAGAGTGATCACCATCGAAGCCAACTCTTCGAATGACAACCCGATCATCATCCCCGCCAAACGGAAAATCATTCATGGTGGCAACTTCCACGGTCAAAATATCGGTTTTGCCATGGACTCACTGGCCATTGCCATTGCAACGCTGTGTAATCTTTCGGAGCGCCGCATCAATAAATATCTTGATAAGAAAATCAATGAAGGGCTTCCCGAACACCTTATTCCGGGTACTGTCGGTTTGACAATGGGATTTATGGGGGCGCAATACTTGGCGACCTCCACGACCGCCGAAAATCGCCAACTCGCAGGCCCTGTGAGCGTCCATTCCATCTCCTGCAACGCTTCCAATCAGGATGTCGTCAGTATGGGAACCATTGCGGCGCGCAAAGCGTTTAAATCGGTAAGTAATGCCAAGCATATTCTGACACTGGAAGTGCTGGCGGTCTTGCAAGCGCTCTCGTTCCGCAATGCCGAAGGGCTGGGGCGAGGTACAGGGAAAATCTATTCTCTGCTGAACGCTGAATTTCACGTCTATGATAACACCCGTATTTTCCATGACGACCTGACACGTTTCCGCAAACTACTTTTTTCAAGCCAGCTCTTTGACTCGCTGGAGCCGTACACCAACGCCTAAAACGGCATGGAGCCACACATGAGTTTTGATTTGCCACAAGACGCCGCTGCCTTTGTGCCACACCGCAAGCCAATGTTGTTGATTGATGCCATTACCGAATGCAGCGCCACATCCGGAGCTGCCAACGCCACACTCACGGCCGACAATCTTTTTCTTGACGCGCAGGGAGCGTTGCAGGCGAGCGCGTTACTGGAAATGATGGCGCAAACCTATGCCGCGGTGCGCGGATATTTTGATACGCTACAGGGAAAATCGGTTTCCGCAGGGTATCTTGTCGGGATGCGTCAGGCGAATATTTATACCTTGCCGGTGGTGGGCGATACGCTGCGGATTGCGGTTGATATCACCGGCGCGTTTGACGGCTTTATTGTGGCAACCGGCACAGTGTCGCATTTGGAAACGATTTACGCGAGTGGAACGCTTAAACTGTGGATTCCCCGATGAGCACTCCGCTAAAAGTATACTTGCGAAAATATTTTCGCATATTTTTGATTGTCGTATCTGTCGCCACCCCTGTGGTAGCAACAGAGCCGCCCCTGTTCCAGGAATTACGCCTGCTCGCTGGTGAAATTTCGACACTGACGAGCGCCTTTACGCAGGAAAAAAAACTCTCACTGTTTGAGCATACTGTCCGCTCCTCCGGAACTATCAACTATCAACAACCCGACTGTATCCGCTGGGAACTGACCCATCCTCATGCCGTGGGATTTGCCCTTTGCGGTCAACAGGGGGTGAAATGGAATGATGACGTTACCCCTCCGGAAAACTTCCAGAGTGAAACCGACCCTATGCGGCAGATGGTAGCGCAGCAGCTCCTGATATGGTTCCGTGGCGACTATGCCCAAATACAAAAGCAATACACCATCGCCATCCGCCAGTCACACCCCGCAATATTGCACCTCACACCGCGCCGCGCGGATCCATCAAATATCACATCAATCACGGTGATTTTTGCCGAAGGGAATAGGTCACTCGCCGAGATGACCCTCCTTGATGCCGATGGCGATTCCACGCGCGTGGTGTATCATGACACCGTTCTCAACAGCGCATTGCAGCAGGGTATCTTTCGGCAGAGAGAAGTGGAATAGCATGACATTCTTTGGCGCACTCTATGCGTATTTTGAATACCGCAAAAGGTTCCTTGCGTTGCTTTTCCTGTTGGGGGTGAGTATGGCGGGATATGCTGCGCTGCAGATTCAACCCCAAACCAATGCTTCGGCTTTGGTGCCCCGCTCCGAGGCGCTCGACGCGACCAACTTTGCCCTGTTGGCCGAATCACCGTTGGCACGCAAGATTTTCATTTCACTGCATGCCAGTGAACGCCAGCTTCTGTTTCAGGCCGCCGATCACGTGACACAAACACTGGCGTCTTCCCATTTGACCGTCGCGATGCAAGGTGGCGAATCGCTCTTTACGGCTACGCTACTGCCGTATGTGCGCAATAATCTCCCCAACCTGCTCCGCTCATCCGCGTTGTCTGCGTGGGGGGCGTCTCTGGACGAAGCCACGGTTGCCGCCACCCTGCAGCAACAGTACCAAGCGCTGCTTGGCCCCGCCGCGCACAGCATGAAATCAACTGTGCGTGTCGATCCCCTTAGCTTGCACGAAATCATCCTCAAAAGCATGACTTCGCTCAACGTGTTGCCCAATACTGACATAGTGGAAGGCAGACTGCTCAGCCACGACGGGCAACATCTTTTACTGATTGTCAGCAGTGATGTTGCCATTACCGACGCCGAGCGCGGTAGTGACGTACTGACAACGCTCGAACGTGCTCTTGACGCTCTGCCGCACGGGGTTTCGGCGACGGTTGTCAGCCCCTACCACCATACCAGAGCCAACGCCAGCGCCATTCAACATGACCTAAAGTTCACCTTTACCCTCTCGCTGTTGGCGATGGGGGTTATTTTCTTTGTCGTCATCCGGCAAAAGCAAGCCCTGTTCACACTCCTGACGCCACTCGTCGCGCTACTCGCAGGCGTCGCGGCTCTTGCACTGTTGGTACCAACACCATCCGCCATCGCGCTCGGATTTGGTGCCGTCTTGATCGGGATTGCGATTGACAGCGCGCTGCACGTCTACTTTGCCCTGCGTAACAACGCTGATATTCCGCCAAGACAGGTTATCAACGCTGTTTCCCGCCCTGTACTCTTTGGTTCCGCCACAACACTGGCCGCATTTGCGGTGCTCTTCTTTTCGTCATTGCCGGGACAGCAACAACTCGCGTTACTTGCCGTGGTTGGTATTCTATGCGGCACGCTTTTTTCGCTCGTCATTCTCCCGCATCTCATCACGCCACCGTCAACGACACCCACTCCCGTCTTACCCGCGCAAAGTGCATCCACCGGCAAGAGGCGCACGCTCTTGTTTACCGTATGGATTCTCAGTATGCTGCTGCTCGTACCGGGCGTGTTACGCGTGAATATTGATGGCTCACTACAAGCACTCAATTATGCCGATGCCGATATTCAGCAGGCGGAAGCCGATTTCCGCACGGTCTGGGGTAACACCCGTGACCGCGCGATGATCTTGACCGATGAAACGACTTCGCTCGATACGGCACTCTCCCTGAGTGAGCAGTTCGTGCTAGCCGTACCGGAATTACCGCTGATGACACTGAGCTCACTCCTCCCGTCGACTTTGCTTCAGCAAGAAAATCGTCAGGCATGGGTAATGTTCTGGCAGGGGAGTAAAGGGCAAGAAATTCTGGGATGGCTGCAACGCCACGCCCGCGAAGTCGGCTTTTCGGCTAACGCCTTCGCCCCTTTTGTGCAAACGACCCAAGCGCTACCGCCAGTCATAGACGTGCAGCAGAGCGCCACCCATGAGCTTGCAGAGCTGGCAGCCCCGTTTTTGCTGCCAAGCGACGGTGATTGGCGCGTGTTGACCTTCGCTCCCGATACCGCACAGCTCCGTGCTACCTTTATTGAGTTGAGCGAAACACTCCCTCAACTGACGTTTCTGTCGCAAGCGCAGCTTGCCGAGCAAGTGGGCGAGGCCATTCAGTCTGACTTTATCCGATTCTTTGCTTCTGCCCTCGTCATGATCGCTGTGATGCTGTTGCTCCTGTTTCGCCGAGTATCCAAAGCGCTCTACGCCCTTCTCCCTGCCCTCAGCGGAACGGTGTGCATGTTCGGCATCATGGGATACGTCGGCATGGCCTGTAACGCGATGAATATCGTAGCCGCCGCGCTAGTTTTAGGGCTCGCCGTGGACTATGGCATCTACATGGTTTGCCAGGTGAGTGAAGGATATGCTTTTTCGGTCTCAAAAGCGGTTCTGGCTTCAGGATTCACGACCCTTGCGGGATTGGGAGCACTCGCGTTGGCCGAACATCCGGCACTGAACTCCATCGGGATCACCGTCTTGCTCGGTGTCAGTAGCGCGCTGGTGGTTGCGCTCGTGTTTATCCCCCGCGTCTATCAGGGACGGACGGAGCAATGAACCATGCACCACGAAAGACGAGGATCGAGATATATCTGTCATTTCGAACGAGCGCAGCGAGGAGAAATCTGTTCCAAATATCACGAGGTACTCAAGTATGATTCGCAACACAATACGGCAATGCGCCCAGTCACTTCCGGAACAAAACGAGGATTGGATTACGCAGCCATACCGCTTTCCCGTTTCTTTTGTTGGCTTTCAGGGACACTTCCCGGATAACCCCGTGCTCCCCGCCGTTATCCAGATTGAAACCCTGCTGGCGCTGGCCGAAGCGTGGTGCGATACCACGCTGCAACTGCAAAAAATTACGCAGGCCAAATTCAGCGCGATGATCACGCCGGACACCGAGGTACAGGCCAAAATTCAAATCACCGAAAAAGAGAGTGCGCTCACCATGAAAGGACAAATAATTTCGACACAAGGGGTTGCTGCATCTGTGACCTGTGATCTCGCCAAGGTCGACGTATGAAACACCCTTACTTCCCGATAAATCCCGATGATCCCCAGCCACTCCGCGCCACGGTGGAGCGCACCGTCCGTTTTGAAGAAGTCGACCCACTCGGAATCGTGTGGCATGGTCGTTATATCAGTTATTTTGAAGATGCCCGTGTTGCGCTTGGGGAAAAGTATGGCATCGGCTATATGGATTTTTACCACAGCGGCATCGTCGCCCCGATTCGCAAGGTACATATCGACTACCACCGTCCGCTCCAATTTCAGGATACCTGTACGATCGAAGCGATTTTACACTGGTCGGATGCCGCCCGTCTGAACTATGAGTTTATTATTCGCAACGCGCAGCAGGAAGTCGCCACCACTGGCTACACCGTGCAGATGTTTATGGACAATAATCACACCGTGCAACTCACACTCCCCCCATTTTTCGCTGCGTTTCGGGAGTGGTGGCGTCTAGGAGCATTGCAATGAGCCACCAAGTCGCCGTCGTTGCCATGGCGGCGCATACCGCGCTGGGCAATCTTGACACCACCTGGCAGGAGTTGTGTGCCGGAAAATCCGCCATTGCCCCTTTACCGCGGTTTGACACCACGAATTACCTCACCAATCTGGCGGCACTCCTACCGCAAAGCAGCGACGTATCGCCGTCGCACAGCATCACTCTGTTGGAGCACCTTGCCACCGATCTTGGTGTGGTTCCCTCCAATACCATATTGTTCGGGGCAACGACTAAATGGGGTATTGACCAGCTCGAACGCGCTGGCCGCCAACTGCCGTATGATGCTAACGCTCTCTACAGCGCAACCCTCATTGAGCAAATGCGTCGACTCTGGCCGAGCAAAGGGGCAGGGCAGGTTTTTGCCGCCGCCTGCGCCTCGTCAACGTTGGCACTGGCACGCGCCAGCGCGACCATCGCTGCTGGGCGTACTTCCAGTGTGCTCGTCTGCGGCGTCGATATGTGCAGTGAATTTGTCTTTTCCGGCTTTTCCGCGTTGCAAGGATTGGCGCCTGAAGCGTGTCGCCCCTTTTGTCAGCAGCGACGCGGTCTGACCCTGGGTGAAGGGGCAGCCGCTTTACTGTTAATGGACGCTGAGCGTGCTTGCGCCGAAGGTCGACCGACCCTCGCCACCATTGCCGGATGGGGTGTCGCCGCTGACGCCCACCACATTACCGCACCAGCCCGTGATGGGTGTGGCTTGCAGCTTGCGTGTCGCAAGGCCTTGGCCAAAGCGGCGTGCGACGTTTCTGATATAGACGCGATTCATGCACACGGCACTGGCACGGTGTATAACGACGCCATGGAAATAACGGCCTTCCATCACCTTTTCCCCGAATCTCTACCACCAATTTTTGGCGTGAAGGGAGCGATTGGCCATACCTTGGGAGCAGCGGGCGCGATAGAAACCGCGCTCAGCATTCAGTGTTTGCGTAACAATTCCTTGCCGCCAACGGTTGGCGTAGAGTCGCCTATGACAGAAGCAGCCAATGCGATCACGCGCCAAACGACTCCGTTTACCGGAACAACCATCCTCAAAACTAACTCCGGGTTTGGGGGAATTAACGCCGCGCTTCTTTTCAAAAAGTCGGAGGTGGCGCATGTACGCTGATATCTACGGTATTGGTTGGCTCAGCGCGGCTGGCCTTGGTTGGGGAGAGCGTGGCAAAATACCAGACTTCTCGCAGCTCGAGCTTCCCGCTCTGCGACGCAAAGATATTTTTCACGAACCAGATCTCCGTTTTGGACGTCTCGACCTGTTCTCCAAAATCGGCCTCAGTGCCATCACGCTGGCTCTGCGCGATGCTGAAATGGAAGCATGGGAGCAGAAGCGCGACATTGGCCTGATCGCTGCGACGCGCAGCGGAAGCCTCAGTGCCGATCGCGAGTACTTCCAGACCGTGCTGGCTCCAGATGAACCCGCCAGTCCACAACTTTTCGCGTATACGCTTTCAACCTGTTTTCTTGGCGAAGCAAGTATCCGCTTTGGCTTGACCGGGCCAGCCGCCACCATCGCATCGCCAGAGAGTGATCCCCTGCCGTGGCTCTCTCAGGCCATCGAAATGCTAGCAGACGGCGAAGCTGCGGCCATGCTTGCGGGATGGTGCGATCTCCCCGACCACTTTTCACCGTACACTGCCGCTGGCGCACTATTTTGCCTACTCGCTAGGCCGGGAGCCATTCCGGCACCACCGCGTGTCCGCGTGCAGTTAGGGCTAAACGGCACCATAACCATTGCCAATCAAACTATTACCACACGGGAACAACTGGTGCGGGCGTGTCGCCACACCATCGCTCCTGCACGAGGAGAGCAACCATGAAGATGCATTTAATTTACCCAAAATGGCCAAAGCTTGATCAACAGACCGAATTTCACCTGCCACCGCACGGCCCAGTCGTGTTTGCGGCTACGGTTCCTGCATCGGTCGAGCTGAAGTTTACCGATGAGAATTTACAAACCATTGATTTTGCGACCAAACCTGATTTAGTCGGAATATCGACGATGCTTACCTGCCAACTGCCGCGCGCATTTGAAATCGCACGGGAATTTCGCGAGCGGGGCGTTCCGGTTATCTTTGGCGGAATCGCCACTATGCTCCATGCCGATGAAGTGGCGCTGCATGCCGACGCTATTTTTCTGGGCGAAGCGGAAGGGCGTTTTGAGCACGTGCTGCGTGACCTCGAAATGGGACAACTGAAGAAGCGTTACGATTACATGAATCAGCACCCCGCTACGGAATTGATCGGCACGGCGCGGCGCGAAATTCTCGACCGCAACCTGTACAACTATCGTGGTGTGCAGATGCTTGATCTGGTACACGCTTCACGCGGCTGTAAATTCAACTGTTTTCCGTGCTGTACCGGCTTTCTTGGTGGACAGCAGTTCCGCCCGCGCCCCATCGAAAAAGTCATTGCCGAAATGGAAGCCATTCCGAATAATCGTCTTTTTGTTGTCGACAATTCATTGGCACAAGATAAAGTCTGGCTTAAAGAGCTGTTCAGCGCCATGATTCCGCTGAAAAAGAAGTGGGTTTCGCACCCTATTCTGGACGATGACGAAATCCTCTCGCTTGCCGCACAGGCGGGTTGTTGGTACGTCTATCAGGCAGTTTTCGACACTTCCGACGTTATTCGCCGCCGTGTGCAACGCCTCAAAGATCACGGCATCGGCGTGGAAGGGACGATTATTCTGGGAACGGACGAACAGGACGAAGCCTACATCAAACGGCTCGTCGATTTTCTGCTGGAAATTGAACTCGACATTGCCGAATTTACGATTCTCACCCCGTTCCCGCAGTCGCCGATTCGTCACCAGATGGAGCGTGAGGGGCGCATCCTCAGCAATAACTGGCTCCATTACAGTGCCGATAAAGTCGTCTTTCAACCAAAACAAATGACACCGGATAAACTTCAAGAACTCTTTTATTATGCGTGGGATACCTTCTACGCAGGCAGCGGGCATCAGTTAAAGATGGGCGATCTGTTTCAGCGGGTCATTAAACGTGAAATTGAAGACGGCACCTTCCGCCGCTATGAGCCACGTAAACAACGTGCTTTCAAAAAAAACGAGCAACCTGCTTGAGTCGCATCCTCCTGATTTCCAGTAATCTCGATACCGTCCCCTATCCCGTCTATCCGCTTGGCATGGCGATGATAGCCGGTGCGCTCCATGCACAGGGGCATGACGTGCAGCAATGGGATGCGCTGGCCGATGGCAAACATGGAACTCTCAAACTGGCCGATGCTATCACCACGTTTCAGCCGGAATATATTGGCATTTCTCTGCGCAATATTGATGACGAAGATTCGCTTTCCGATGGTTCGCGCTGGGCACTTGACGCCGTGAAGGCACTGATACAAACGATCAGAACGTACAGCAGCGCGCCGGTGATTCTTGGCGGCGCGGGATTTACCGTGATGCCAGAGCGCATTCTGGCGTATGTTGGAGCCAATTATGGGATTCGTGGCGAAGGCGATGCCGCCTTTCCGGCGCTGATTGCCCGTTTGACGGATAAGCAACCGTGTCCACCGCTGTCCAGCTCGCCGCAGCCATTACAGGGATCGCAGTACGCTCGCCCTTTACGGGTCAAACGCTTAGTCGATTTTTACATGGCCGAGTCCGGCATGCTGAACTTGCAAACCAAACGCGGCTGCCCCCACCATTGCACCTATTGCAGTTATCCAGTGCTGGAAGGGCGCTCCTTCCGCCATTACGACTTTGAAAGCGTGGTTGATGAAATTGCGTTTACAAAGCGCGAATATGGCGTCGGTACGTATTTTTTTACCGACTCGGTTTTCAATGACTCCGAAGAGGCGTACCTGCATTTTGCGGAACAGTTGATCGAACGGGAATGCACTATCCGCTGGGCGGCTTTTTTCCGACCACAAGCCCTTTCGCGCTCGACGTTTGCTCTCCTGAAACGAGCGGGTCTCTACGCGGTGGAATTTGGCACCGATGCTACTTCCGACGCCACACTGCGCGGCCTGGCGAAAGGCTTTACCATCGACGATGTCCAAAACGCGAATGATAACTGCCGCGCCGAAGGTCTGCCGTGCGCCCACTATGTAATTTTTGGTGGCCCCGGCGAAACCGACACCACCGTCATTGAAGGGCTTGAAAATATCAGCGCGCTGGAGCAATCGGTAGTTTTTGCCTTCTGTGGCATTCGTATTCTGCCGCACACCCCGATCCGGCAACGAGCGATTCAGGAAGGGATAATTACCGACGCCACCGACTTGCTTCGCCCCCACTATTATTTCTCGCCAGAGGTTGATCAGGCGGCAATGCATCAGCGGATTCAAGACGCTTTTCAAGGGATGCGTACCCGTATTTATCCTCCATCGGCAGGTCAGGAAAAATTGGCGGTTATGCGGCGCTTTGGTTTTACCGGCCTTTTGTGGGATCAACTCTTAACAATGCGGAGGCAAGCATGAAACTGGCGTATGATCGCATTCTACTGGTTCATCCTCTCGGTTATAACCCGCAAGCTGCCGGGCGCGATATCTCGCGTATGGCGAACCTGATGCCACCACTCGGACTGGCGAGTATTGCCGCATGGCTCGAAAAACGTGGCCTCCATGCCGACCTGCTCGATTGCTACGCCACACCCGACACGGCAGAAACGTTGCTGCGCGAGCAGTTGCTGAGTACCCGTCCAGCATGGATTGGCTTTAGCTGCACAACTTCAAGCTTTCTTGATGGGGTACGGCTGTCACAACTCGTCAAAAGCATTCTCCCCGGCATTCGTTCGGTTTTTGGCGGGCCGCATATTTCTGCCCTCAAAACGGAAGTGCTCGAGCGTTTCCCCGACGTTGACTACGCGATTGTTGGCGAAGGGGAAGAGGCGATTGAAGATCTGATGCTCCGTGGTTTGGAAGAGCCGGCGACGGTGGGAGGATTGGTGTGGCGTGACGGCGAAGAAATCCGTTTCAATGGATACCGCAAAAGCGTTCTCGAGCTTGATGCAATGCCATTTCCCGCCTACGAAAAGCTTCACGGCTACCCGCATTTGTATAAACTACCAATTTTTAATTATCCCAAAGCACCCAACAGCAGTTGCATCTCCAGCCGTGGGTGCCCATATAGCTGCAGTTATTGTGACCGATCCGTGTTTGGTCGCTCCTTTCGCTACAACTCTGCCACCTACTTGTACGAGCACCTAGCCTATTTGCGCCGCCGCTTCGGCATTCGCCATATCAACTTTTATGATGACCAGTTCACTTTTCACCGTCAGCGAGTCGAAGAATTCTGCCAGCTGCTGCTGCAAAAACCGCTTGGAATGACCTTTAACTGCGCCGTCCGTGCGGAGCATGTTGATCCACCGCTGCTGAAATTGATGAAAGCGGCGGGATGCTGGATGGTGAGCCTTGGTATCGAAACCGGCGATCCCGAACTTCTCGCAAGGCATCGCCAGAACGCCGATCTTGACATGCTGGCAACGAAAATCCGTCACATGAAAGGGGCGGGAATCCGTGTGAAAGGGCTATTGATGATGGGACTTCCGGGCGAAAGCCGTGCCAGCATCCAGCGCAGCATGGACTATGTCCGCTCGCTTCCCATCGACGATTTTAACCTTTCCAAATTCACGCCGTTTCCGGGGTCGCCGATCTATCAAGATATACAGAATCAGGGAATCTTTCACGAGGATTGGGCAAAAATGGACTGCATGCACTTTCTTTTTATCCCCCACGGGATGGAAAAAGAGGAGCTGGAAGCGCTGTTTACCGAATACTATAAACGGCATTATACTCGCCCAAGCGTCCTTTTGGATTATGTGACGATGCTCTGGCGCTCCCCTGATAGTTGGCGTCGTTTTCTGCTGAATTTCAAGGATTTTGCCCAGTTTGCCCGGAGTAACCGGCGGCTGGCAGAAATGGAAGAGTGAGATGTCAGACACATCATCCGCATCATCCACGGCCAAGACCACGCTTGTGGTGGTGCCGCTCTATAACCACGGCGACACCATCCGCTCCGTCGTCACCGAAGTTTTGACGTATCACCCGCATGTCATGGTGGTGGATGACGGCAGCACCGACGGCGGTGCGGAAACGATTACCGATCTCCCCATCACGTTGCTACGACACGCCGAAAATCAAGGGAAAGGGGTCGCGATTCAAACCGCCGCGCAGGCCGCGCTTGAGCAGGGGATGTCGCACATCATCACTATCGACGCCGATGGCCAGCACAGCGCCGCCGATTTGCCCGCTTTTTTTGCTGCCATTGCACAGAGTCCGGAAGATATTATCGTTGGTCATCGTGATTTCGACTCCCCTAATGTGCCCGAATCTTCGAAATTTGGCCGCAGCTTTTCAAACTTCTGGCTCCGCCTCCAGACCGGAAAAGCCCTTACGGATACGCAAAGTGGTTTCCGTGCGTATCCTTTGATACTTTTTGAACACCTCCGCTTTCAGCAAAGCCGGTATGCTTTTGAAATCGAAGTGCTGGTCAAGTCAGCGTGGGCGGGGATTAGGCTGCGCAGCATACCAATAGCGGTCTACTATCCGCCAGCTCAAGAGCGGGTATCGCACTTCGATAAATTTTGGGATAATGCTCGGCTCACCGTTTTAAATACTGGCTTGACCATGCGCTCGGTTCTCCCTTGGCCGCACCGGAAAATCACTTACTGCCAAAAACGTCAACAAAAAGTAAGCGTGTTGCGTCCGCTTCAGTCAATCCGGCAGTTATTGACCGAAAACCACTCGCCGCGCGAACTGGCCATTGCGGGAGGGATGGGAATTGTGCTGGGAACGTTGCCCTTAATTGCGATGCACACCATTGCTATCCTTATGATATCCAATTACCTACGACTCAATAAAGTCATTGCGGTTAGCACGAGCCAGTTGTGTATGCCACCGCTGGTGCCAGCGATTTGCATTGAAATTGGCTATTATTTGCGCCATGGCCATTTTTTAACAGAATTTACCATCGAAACATTGGGATATCAGGCACATTACCGCCTGTGGGAATGGTTTATCGGCTCATTGATTTTTGCCCCTGTTTTTGCGGTCATAATTGGTGGGAGCATTTATTTGAGCGCCCACATGATTCAACAAGGAATTGCTCATGGCCGCCAAAAATAACACTTGGAGCAGCCGGAGCTTTGCGCGCCACTGGCAACATCAGATCTTCTACCTTTTTATTAAAATCGGTGGGCAACCATTGGCTTACGCTTTGCTTTACGTGGTGAGCTGGTACTACGTGCTTTTCAGCCGCACTATTCGCCAGCGCACCTATCCCTATCTGCACCGTCGCCTTGGGCGGAAACCACGTATCAGGGAGAGTTTTGCGCTCTGTCACAGCTTTGGCAAAACACTGGTCGATCGCGCCATCATCGGCATTCTTGGTGGCGAAACGTTTCAAGCAACCCTTCATGGTCGCGAAGAACTGCTGGCACTACTGCAAGAAGAAAAGGGGCTTTTGCTGATGACAGCGCATGTCGGTTGCTGGCAAGGCGCGATGTCGGCGCTGGAGAGCCTTGGCAAACCGGTCAACCTGCTCATGCAAAAGGAAGCTGGCGATGTTGACCGCCACTACTTCGAGCATCAGGGGAAGGCCTGCCCGTACACGATTATTGATCCGCGCGGCTTTCTGGGGGGAACCTTGGAAATTTTACAAGCACTGAAACGGGGTGAAGTCGTGAGTGTGATGGGCGATAGAATGCTGGGCAATGACCGTAACAGCATGGAAGTGAAGTTTCTTGGCGAGACCATCCTCCTCCCCTTCAGCGCCTATAAACTCGCATCCGCCAGTCAGGCACCGATCGCCGTTTTGCTTAGCGCAAAAACTGAAGCACGGCAGTATGAGTTAACGCTGTACGGCGTCATCCGTGTGGCTCCTGATTTACCGAACCGCCCACAGAATTTCATCGAACATGGGAAGCAGTTTGCCGCATTTTTAGAGGACTATTGCGATACGTACCCGTACCAGTTTTATAATTTCTACGACCTGTGGCGGAAGTGATTTGAGAATTGCTGGCTCGTTTTAGTTTTTCTTGACTCTTACACTGCGCAATCGTATACAACATGCGAACAGCGTTTGAAGATGACCGCGCGGAGAGGCGGTATTTTTTGTTTATTGATGAGAAAGATAACAAAAGGAGTATTTGTCGTGAGTAACTCAGAGTTCAACTTCAAGTACACACCGGGCAGAGATTCAGTGCTTTACAATTTTGAGGTTGGTAGAACTTGGGTTTCAGGTGATCGTGGTGGTAAAGGATTTGTTGGTAGTGCCATGACAGATTATTCCACTGAGATGAAAGAGGCTGCAAAAAAGGCGCTTCATATTACCCCACCGAAAAACTTACGCTGAGCTAAGCAGAGTGGATCAAGTCGATAAAAATGATTTCATAAAATATCTACTAACTTTCGGCGAGTATGCAGAGTATGAGTTATCTAGCTATTTGATTCACGGTCGACACTTTGATGGAATAACAGCATTTTTGCACCAGTTTTTCCTTCTGATAAGCAAAGACGAAAAGTACAATATAGGTTCATTGCGCCAACAAATACCTGCTATGAAAAAATATCTGGGTGGCAGAATTCTGAATGTTGACTTGGGCATCCATCATGCTCGCGAGAGCATCAACACTTCTACCCCTTCGAACAATAAATACTTAGACTTAATGAGCGATACTGAAGCTCAGGCTCTAGTAAATGACAATAGCATGCTCTTTTTGTTTCATTTATTTTTTCGAGCGTATGACTACCTAGAAAGATCCGTTGGCAAACATAATCCGATTGAAACACCGGTTGTGGAGTTTTATAATTTTATATCCCACATGCTCACCGCCTATTTGAGAAAAAGCACTAAAGAGACTAATATCCGAGCTGCCAAAGCTCATCTCTATCGGGGAGCATTGGACTGCTATAAACTGTTTATTAACGCACACAAAGAAGAACTAAAATCACAAACTGGATATTGTTCCGAGCTACGGGGGCTACGCCAAGAAGAATGCCTTGGAATAGGCAATAGGAAAAGTGAAAAGGAAATGGGTGATCTAATCACAGCATACCATGGACTTATCGTCAAAATGCCAAAATATAATAGTGAACATAAAAAGCAATAGGCTTTACAACTAAACGTAGCGTTGGCAGTACATTGCTCGAACTTGACCAATAAGTTTCAAACGCAAAGTAAGCAGAAATTTCAGCTTATCATCTGTATTCAATTATCACAATAATTAGAAAGAAAAGTGGACGTTCCAGACACCTCACTTACAACGCTATCTCTTTGAACAATTCTGGATGACGATCTAAAAGCTTAAAAAGTTTAATTAACGCTAATGGAGGTCGGGTTTTGCCTGTTTCGTACCGTGAAAAAGCATTGACGCCTCCGCCAAAAATCTCAGCGGCTTCTTTCTGACCTAAAGAAAGTTTTTTGCGCACCGTTACAATAAAACTAGGGTCAACGATGGCGGCGTTTACCTGCTTATGAAAAGTTTGCATTTCACCCATTACGCGGTCTGACTCCACTGCATCAAGCAAATATTCACCACATGCGGGGCAGAAATCACCGGTTACGGCAGGAATTACGGTTTGTTCGCCTTTATAAGTATAGGGAACATCACGGGTATCGCTAATAAGTTGACTCTGATTACAGCTTGGACATTTCATGGCTATAGCTCCTTAAACGAAATAATGAGTACATCTTCAACTACTGTCAACTTAAGGTAAATATCGCCAGCAAAAGTTTTTGGCCGATAAACATCCTGCCAGACTGTATGATCAGAGTAGCTGGTCATACTTTTATAAAAATCTGTCATCTTTAAAGAGGCAATGACACTAAGCATTGCTTCAAAATCAAGTCCAAGTTCGACTGCTCCCATACGGGCGCTATGCGTTGTTCGAACTTTGCGCGCAGTAATTAACGATTTCACCTTGGTTAAGCAATAGTGTGGGCTTTGTTTTTCCATGTCACCATGTTAACCTACTTGGTTATTATAGCAAGAGGTTTTTTTATGGCAATTGGTAGCATCCATGATATATCCTGCCAAATTCAGTATCAATTTTACAATCCGCGTAGTTTATGGCAATATTGGCGCAATTCACGTCAAAGGCACCAACCCATGAAGATTCTCCTGATTAACCCTCCAAATTGTGGCCGTTCGATCCCCGAAGAGCGTTATGGCATCACTTCACTCAAACAGATATTTCGTGGCGAACCGCTTGCTCTCGAAGTTTTGGCGGGAAACCTTGATGATCACGATGTGCGCATTCTCGATTTAAAAGCAGAGCCAGAAAGTTTTGACACCACACTGATAGACTTCCAACCACAGGTCGTTGGGTTCACCGCTGTCACCTGCGAGGCCAATACGGTACTGACTCTCGCGCAGCACGTACGCCAGTACGGAGTGTCAACCGTTGTCGTTGGTGGCATTCACGCCAGCATCAATCCGGAATTTTTCAATCATCAGGCGATTGATTACGTTGCCATCGGCCTTGGTAAAGCAAGCTTTCGCGAGTTAATTGATGCTCTAGAGCGGGTCGAAGCGCCGCAAACGATTCCCGGTGTCGCACGCACTACACCGGGCAGTCCGCTCCAGTGGACGTCCCGCCAATACACCACTCACGATCTCGTTCCCGAAAAAGCACCGCGTTATGATCTTACAGCACACTACCGTTCCCATTACTTTTTGCCCAAACTGGGTGTTTCGCTCGGTTTTGTTGCGTCAGCGTATGGCTGCCCCTTTCAGTGCAGTTTTTGCTGTATTGCGGGACAGGCGGGCGGCAAGTATTTGACACAATCGATAGCCAATGTTGTGCGGGATATTGCGCTACTTCCGGCTGATATCCCCGTCATCCGGCTCGTTGATGCGAACACCTTTGGCAACGTGGCTCATGCGCGCCAGCTTTGCCATGCCCTGCGTGAAAATGGCATTCAAAAAGGGTTTTTGGCCGATGTTCGCGCCGATACGGTCGTCAACTATCCTGACCTGATGCGGGAATGGAAGGAGGTGGGGCTGCGCTCCGTCGTTATTGGTTTTGAAGAGATTGACGATAACGCCCTTTCCGGTTGGGATAAAGCGAGT
The DNA here is from genome assembly GCF_000469585.1 of Chrysiogenes arsenatis DSM 11915. Taxonomy (NCBI): domain Bacteria; kingdom Pseudomonadati; phylum Chrysiogenota; class Chrysiogenia; order Chrysiogenales; family Chrysiogenaceae; genus Chrysiogenes; species Chrysiogenes arsenatis. The sequence continues at coordinate 268,562 of NZ_AWNK01000005.1, read as the reverse complement.
AATGCCGCTATCAATACGCAGGCCATTGATATGTTGCACGAAATCGGCATCACCATTGTTGGCGATTTTATCCTTTCTCCGGAATATTCCGATGCGCACTTCGACCGACTGGAGCAGTATTTGGCACAACATCCTGTCGATTTGCCCATCTTCACTGTTTTGACCCCGTTACCTGGAACACCGCTTCACGCTCAGATGCGCCATCAAATTACCGAACCGAACCTCGATTATTACACGCTGACCAATGCCGTTGTGCCAACACGATTACCGGAACACCATTTTTACCAGCGTTACGCGCAATTACTGTCGACAGGCCACCAGCACGCAAAAATATAAGCAAGGGATTCTTTATGCACATCAAACCTGTTTACATTACCGATCTGGCAATTTTTCTCCCCGGCACCGCCATAGAAAATGGCTCGATAGAAACCGTTTTGGGCATGGCGGGTGCGACCCCCTCGCGTTCGCGGCGGATTATTCTGCGCAACAATAAAATTTTGCGCCGACATTACGCTATCGACCCAACAACTGGCATGGCTACGCATACGAATGCAGAGCTGAGTGCCGCTGCGGTGCGCGCGCTGCGTCCGTACCCTGACTTTACACCTGACGATATTAACGTGCTCTGCTGCGGCACCTCTTCGCCTGATCAACTCATGCCGGGGCATGCCTCTATGGTGCATGGCGAGTTGGGGAGCCAGCCGTGCGAAGTGGTGTCGACGGCGGGGATTTGCGTGTCGGGGATGATGGCGTTGAAATACGGCTGGATGAGCGTCGCTACTGGTCAAAGCAGCAATGCCGTAGTCGTTGGTTCGGAATTGGCATCCAGCTATTTGCGGGGTGATTTTTGCCGCCCCGATGACCCCGAAAAAGTCAATCAGTTGGAAAAATCGCCTGAATTAGCCTTTGAAGCAGACTTCCTCCGCTGGATGCTTTCCGATGGCGCTGGTGCCGCCTACTTGAGTGCTCAGCGTCCGCCAGAAGGTCTGACATTGCGTATCGACTGGATTGATCAGCTTTCATTTGCAGGACACATGGAAACCTGTATGTATGCAGGAGCAATGAAAGGAAGCGATGGTAAACTGCGCGGCTGGCGTAGCTACCCGACACTTCATGCAGCCTGCCGTGCCGGTGCGTTTCCCATCAAACAAGATGTCAAACTGCTGAATCAGGAAGTTATTACCACCGCAGTGGAGCGAACCTTGCAGCCGTTAATTGCCAAACATCACCTTGCGGCAGAAACCGTTGACTGGTTTTTGCCGCATTATTCGTCGGAGTATTTCCGTCAAGAGCTGGCCGACCACATGGACGCTATCGGTTTTGCCGTACCACAGGAGAAGTGGTTCACCAATTTGCGCGAAAAAGGAAACACCGGCTCGGCCTCGATCTACATTATTTTGGAAGAGTTATTTCACTCCGGCAAGCTGACAAAAGGGGAAAAAATCCTCTGCTTTATCCCCGAAAGCGGGAGATTCTCCATGTGCTATATGCAACTTACCGTAGCGTAGATTGGCAAGAATTGGTATTGTGTCGCAAATTTCGAAGGAGGGATTATGAAGAAAGGGTTTCTTGTTTCTGTCAGTGCTTTTTGCTTGCTTGGCAGTACCACAACATTCGCGCTTGATGCCGTCGAACAGCGCTATGTCGATCAGTTGACTCAGGGGGGAGCCGCTTCAATCCGTAGTGCTGCCGAAAGCATTTACAAAACCGGAATGCGCAACGAGGAGGTACTTGATGTGGCCGCCGAAGTGCTGGTGCAGCGCTATCAAATTGCCGCAGGGCGCAGCGAAACCGACGCGGTAGCTTGGCTGTGTAAGGCGATTGGCAATTCCGGCAATGGACGCTACACGGAACTTTTGAGTCAAGTGGCCAATGGCGATGTCGAACGCAACATCAAAAGTCATTGCGGCAAAGCAGCAAAGAATATGCCGCAAGCTACGGGCAAAAAATTTGTCGCGGGGAGCGTGAATCTCGAAAAGTATCGCAAAGGGAACAATGAGACCGCGAAGCCAAAACCGCAAAAAGCTCCGGCAAATAGCGACTCAAAAGGGGCATCATTTTCCGATATTCGCGTTGGCATGAGCATGGATGAGGTAAACGCCCTTATCGGACAGCCATCGTCAACCTTTGCTCATCAAACAGGAAAAGCGTTTATTCCATTTAATTTTAAAGGCGGAGATACCGTGCGACAAGTGGCACTGTACACCGGAAAAGGGCGCATCGTCTTTTCACAAGAGAACGCGTACACATCGGTATGGCGTGTGCTTGAAGTGACCGAAAACCCGAATGAAACCGGGTATCCATAGGAGTGATTTTTGTTCTTTCTTTTGGCACCAAAAGAAAGCGCTCTGCCACCCTCAGCGGTAATAATAAACACGAACTCTTGTCATTTCGAGCGAAGCGAGAGATCTCAGGTCTCTTACTCCGTTCGAGATGACGGGTGAAAACAGCAACGCTTCACGGCAACTTTGAAGTTAGCTGCAAGAACCAAAGAAAAGTTCCCTCGCGCTTTATTCCCCTCTTTTGAAGGGGTGTCGCGTAGCGACAGGGTGGTGCTGAGAGCAGGCCGCGCACTGCAGGGGCAAAAGCTTACCGAGGGAAAGCGTACCTTCTGTTCGTCATGTGTCAGCATAATCGCACAGAACAGATTTTCAGATCATGCCGTCAATCATTGAAGTCGTTGATGATTTGGTAAGTAATATTAAAGTTTGTTGCTTCAAGTATTTTAACTCGGAGTCCCTTAAAGCCAACGATGCTAGGCTCATAATATATCATCTTGATTTTAATTGCCTCGACCTTTAATTTATGAAAGTCAATAAAGATAAATTAAGCAAGATTCTTATTATAGGTTCGGGGGCTGGATGAAGCGGAAACTCCAAGGGAAGTATGTGACCATATCGACTGTTGGCGAGAAAGCGCAGGCTTTTGTGCCGGCACCGCTGCCACCATGTCCGCCTATAAACTGGACACCTGAGCTACGCAACAAGTTCGATCAAGCGTTGCTATCGCTTGGGCGCTTGGATAGTGTTTCAGCATTGTTGCCAGATACTTCGCTCTTTATTTACATGTACGTTCGCAAAGAAGCGGTGCTTTCTTCGATGATAGAAGGGACACAGTCGTCGCTATCAGACTTGTTGCTTTTTGAGTTAGATCAGGAACCGGGTGTTCCGCTCGACGATGTGCGCGAGGTCAGCAACTATGTTGCTGCTCTTGAGCACGGTCTGGGATTACTGGAAAAAGGATTACCGCTTTCGCTCCGGCTGCTCCGCGAGATTCACGGTGTACTTTTAGCGAAAGGGCGCGGGAGCGGTCTGACACCGGGTGAGTTTCGGCGCAGTCAAAACTGGATCGGTGGCACACGGCCTGGCAATGCCGCCTTTGTTCCGCCTCCAGCGCATGAAGTGCTGGAGTGTATGGGCAAGCTGGAGCTTTTTCTGCATGATCAGCCGGAACCGACGCCTGTGCTGCTTAAAGCGGCGCTTGCCCATGTGCAGTTCGAGACGATTCACCCATTTCTGGATGGCAATGGCCGTCTGGGGCGTTTGCTTATAACGCTTTTGCTGTGCGAGCAGAAGGTGTTGCGGGAGCCGATGCTGTATCTCAGCCTTTATTTCAAAGCGCACCGTCAATACTACTATGAGTTGCTCAATAATGTACGTTTGGTGGGCGACTGGGAGGCGTGGCTTGATTTCTTTGCCGAGGCGGTTATTGTCACCGCCACTCAGGCGGTCGAAACGGCGCAGCAGCTTCTCGACCTGTCAAGTCAAGATCGTGAGAAAGTCAAGGGGCTTGGACGGGCAACGCCATCGACTTTGTGTGTGTACCAAGCACTCATCGAGCACCCTATTGCCACTTCAGTTTCGTTGGTGAAAAAGACTGGCCTCACGCCAGCGACCGTCAATAAGGCGCTAAGCCATTTGGGGCATCTTGGCATTGTGAAGGAATTAACGGCTCAAAAACGCAACCGTGTATTCAGCTATGCCGACTATATCAAGATCATGAGCCGTGGCACGGAACTGCCAAGTCAATGATCAGACTCTCAGGCAGAAAATAACGAAAACATATTCTATTCGGGTCGATTTGATCGTATGTATTCCGCCAGCACATGCAGTGAACGGAGGGCGTCGCGTGCCTCTTCTTGCGTGATACGCACTCCATAATCGCGTTGCACGCTGACAAGCACTTCGACGGCGTCGAGTGAATCAAGGCCAAATATTGATTCGGGTCCGATCAGTGGTTTGTCGTAGTTTATCGTGGCTGGCGGTTCGAAGACGTGGCACATTTCGATAATCTTTGCCGCTAGTTCTTGTTCCAGTGCAAAATCGGTCATTATTTTTTCCTTTCAAAAGCGTGATTTTTTATTTTCGTTGTGCTGAATGCAACCACGACAAGCCAAGTGCAATCACAAAAAATGCCAGCAGCGATATGCCATTCAGCGCAATGTCGCTCCACGATCCCCCACGCACGAATAGGTGCATAAATCCATCGAGTCCCCACGCAAGGGGAGAAAACTGGCTGAGTGTCTGCATGGCTTCCGGCATCATAAAGGTTGGCACCATAATGCCTCCGAGGGCAGCGGCGATGACAATAGTGACCGATCCCACAGTCGAAACCTGTTCATACGTGGTGGCAAACGTACCAAGTAGAATGCCAAAGCCAGTCGCGGCTAAGGCGGCACAAGCCACCAGTGCTACAATGGCTGCTTTATTTCCGGTGATTTCCAATGCTGGGGTTCCCAGCAGAGGTAAAAGCAACGTGCCGACCAAAAGAATGATGCCAAACTGCAAAAGACAAACCGCAAAATACGCTGCGATTTTACCACTCAACAACCACAATGGCGAAAGCGCAAAGGTGCGGAGCCGTTGGAGTGTGCCGTTTTGGCGTTCATTCAAAAGTGTTCCTGCGAGTGGCAACGCGCTGAAAAACATGCCGAAGAGCGCCCACGCGGGGACGTTATGCTGCACGGCGGTGGGTGGGATGTTTTTTGCCGCAACACTGGAGGTGTGTTCGACAACGCGGAGGGTTGGCTGCGGGTTAAGCGTTGCGGGGAGCATCTGCAAGTTCTGCTGTTGCCATAACTGCGCCAGTGCATCCCAGCGGTATTCCGTTTCCACAGCAAACGTAGCAAGTCGCAGCGCATTGACGATCGACGAACGGAGTGCTCCCTGTACGGTAGGGTCGAAATAGAGTTCCACGCTCAGCGGTACGGCAACTTCCTGCGCTGACACATTGCCATCAAAAAGCGCCCTAGCACTAAGGCGTGCCTGATCCCGCAGCTTGGCGCTGATTCCAGCAGGAATGACCACTCCCAACGGATATTGGCCAGTCGCAACGTGTTGCCGCAACGTTGCGACGTCGTTTTGCAAAGGAGCAACCAGCTCCAATCCAGCATTTTGCAATTCCTGCCGGATGCGGCTGCCAAGAGTGTTTTCTTGAAGATCAAGGTCTTGATCGAGATACGCAATTTTCAGACCCTCACTCCCGCTGCTTTCAAGGATGTTGTTTTGCACGAGAGCCACAATGATTACCAAAACCGTTGGCATCACAAACAGGGTGAGTAGACCCGCACGATCACGGCGCAGCAGCAGAAACTCTTTGTAAAACGTCGCCCAGAATGGTGCCACTATGCCTCCCGTAATCCACGACCGGTTCGTTGTAGGAAAACGTCTTCAAGACTTGTAGCACCGTTGTGCTCACGGATGAGCGCTTCGGGTGAGCCGCACGCAATGCTTTTACCGTGATCCATAATCATTACCCGCTGACAGAGTTGTTGCGCTTCTTCCATGTAATGCGTGGTGTACAAAATAGTTGTCCCTTGCTCTCCGAGCTTTGCCAGCGAGTGCAGAATAAGGGCGCGCGATTGTGGGTCGACCCCGACGGTTGGTTCATCAAGAATCAAAATCGCTGGCTGATGCAGCAAACTTACGGCAATATTCGCCCGTCGCTTCATGCCGCCAGAGCAATTCCGGACAAGGCGATGCTGTGGCTCTTCTAAACCAACGGCCTGAAGCGCGGCAGCAATACGCTGCGGCAGTGATTTGGTCGGCACACCAGCGAGGGTGCCAAAGTAATGCATATTTTCCAGAATGGTAAGGTTTGGATAAAGGGCGATATCCTGCGGCACGTAGCCAATGTGCGGTCGAATGAGCGGTGCATCGCGCCTGGCATCATACCCAGCGACTTCCACCACGCCGTGTTGCGGGAGGCGAAGGGTGCACAGCAGCGAGAGCAACGTTGTTTTACCGGCACCGTTTGGCCCAAGAATGCCGAAAATTTCGCCCGCAGCAATTTCAAAATTTAGGCCGTTTAGGACGGGTAATGGGGTGTTGGGATAACGGAATGCGACCTCTGAAACACGCACCGTACCACGGCGAGCCGCACTCATAGCGTGAGTCTTCGCAGTGCGGTAAAGAGGACTTGTTCACGATCCGCGCATTCACGGAGCAAATCACCGAGTTCATGCCAAGTTGCCCCTGCTTCTGCACGCCCTTTGCAGAGTTTTGTCCCCAGTACGGCTAGGTCGCGCCAGCGGTCACCAATCAGCGTGAGGTCATCGGATAAGCGCTCCAAGTCAGTCCGTTCAAGAATAGAAGCGGATTCGCATAAGAATGCCGCGTAGATAAAACGGAAGCCCCCGCCACCAGTGCCGATCTCTTCTTGCATGCGGATGAGATGGCCGAGATGACGGCGGGCGCTCTTTTCGCCCAGTCGCTCAGGCCATTTTTCCAGTCGGTACGCCAAGAAGCGGATCCCGCGCGTTCCAGCAATTGGCAGAAAAGGGCGTGTCATGCGGTTAGCGACTTCGCGAATCCCCTCACGAATGGCACTGGGGAGGTTAATCGTTTGCGGATAGGAGGGAATCCAGTACATCCTTCCTTTTGGTGCCAACGCGCCACGGGCAAAGCGCGCCCGTTCCAAATCGTGCCGATGGCAGATCACGGGTTGATCCAACACTGGGTCGCTAATCAGGTAGTCGTCGCCTTGCCGCCCATACACCACCAGATTGTGAGCATTAAAATGGAAACGCAGCGCCGGAGGAAAATATGGAAGCCAGTAGACGCCGGTTTGCAGTCCCACGGGTATTCCCTGTTCCAGTAAAGTATCTAAAGCCTGTGATGCTTTTTCTGGGGTGCGAAAATGTTGTGACTGCACCGACATTCCAAGGCGTTTGGCAGCTTGGCGCAGAATGCCGCCCGGCTCTTTGCGAAAGGTAACGAGCGGCAGATGGTCGATGCGGATAAACGGAAGGTAGGCAAAAAACAGTCCACCGCCAATGCCAAAAGCCATCGCCTCCGAAATAGGAAAGCCACCATAAGCAAAGAGATTGGCGCTCACGCCACTTTCGCAATGAGCCGCATGCCGATGAACGAAAGGAATTTCGGTTACGGGTTTATTCATGGTGCCGACCGGTACTGGGTGTTGGTTTGTGTGGGAGTTGTTCCAGCGCTTCAGGTGTCATGCGAAAAAGGGCAGCATAGCGTCCCTTTATTTGAGCATTTAAGGACTTCCAGACGTTAGGGCGCAAATGCCAGCGAACGCGCCAGCGGGAAAATCCGCTGTAGCTGGCAAGGAGCGCAACATCCATTTGGTTGCACGCCATGTGATAAGCAAGGACGCTGCTTTTTTGCTGCTGTACTGCCTGAAGTGCGGCTTCGATGCGTTCTGCAACGGCTTCCCACGCTTGGGCATTGGCAAAGTTCGCGGGATCCCAGCCTGCCGAGGGGACAAGGACGTATTCCCCTTGAGCGTTTAAGGCATACATAATTTCCCGCCATTGCCCAAAAAGGGCATCGTGCTGGGGTACTTCAGATTCGATCATGAAAGGGAAAACTCCTCCGAAAAATTCAAACATTATCACCGCATGTTTTTCGCAACTATGATATGGTTTCTGCCGTTTGAGAGCAACCGGTAATGAGCGTACACAGACAGTTGGCACTTAGAAATCACGATATTTGTTGAGAGTAAAAGGAGTAAGCATGAGCATCAAAGAAAAAATCAAAGAAGTCCTTATTCGTGACTTAAACCTCGAAGATTTTACTCCGGAAGATATTCAGGACGATATGCCCCTTTTCGGTGAAGGCTTAGGGCTTGATTCTTTAGATGCGGTCGAGCTCGTCGTCTTGGTACAGAAACATTTTGGGGTAGAAATCAAGGATATGGAAGAAGGTCGCCCGGCGCTGCAATCAGTCGCAAGCTTAGCCGCCTTTATTGAGTCAAAGCAGGCGCAATGAAAGAGCCCTCTCGCGTTGTTATTACGGCCATGGGGTGTATCTGTTCTTTGGGTAATACCATGGCGCAGTGCGCCGAAACGCTATTTGGTGATCGCATCCTTCCCGCTCCACCAAGCCTTTTTCGTACGGAGCACTTGACGCCGTATCCAGTTTTTGAAGTTGATTTTACACCACCGCAAGGCGACTACTATTTGCGTACGGCGGCGCTGGCATTGCACAGCGCCACGGAAGCGGTTATGAGTAGCGGCTGGGCTTTGGACGACCTCAAAGGTTTGCGCGTCGGCGTATGTATTGGCACAACAGTTGGCAGTGCCATGAACAGCGAAGAGTTCTATCAGCAACTCTTGGAAAGCGGCCATCCTTCTATGTCTGCGATTGATCGGTTTCTGCGGAGCAACCCCGCACAGGTGGTGGCACGCGAGTTGGGGCTGAGTGGCCCTTGTCAAACCATTGTCAATGCGTGTTCTTCCGGAGCAGATGCTATCGGCGTGGGAGCAAGCTGGCTCCGTTCAGGCTTATGCGATGTGGTGCTGGCGGGTGGTGCGGATGAGTTGAGTCGCGTCACCTATAATGGTTTTATTTCCTTGATGATAACCGCTGATTTGCCGGTAATGCCGTTTGATGCGAATCGCAAAGGGCTGAATTTGGGCGAAGGAGCGGCTATGGTGATGCTGGAATCCGAGTCGCTGGCTCGGCGGCGTGGTGCCACGCTGCATGGCTTTCTGGCAGGATATGGCTCAGCGTGCGATGCGCATCACCTGACAGCGCCGCATCCAGAAGGGCGTGGGCTAAAACAAGCGCTTGCGGTAGCCCTACAACAGGCCTCATTAAACGCTTCGCAAATTTCTTTTGTCAATGCTCACGGTACGGGCACTCCAGATAATGATCGTGTGGAAACGCGTGTCCTTGCCGAACAACTTCCAGATGTGCCATTTTTTTCCACGAAAGGGATGACGGGACACACGTTGGGCGCCGCGGGAGCTATTGAAGCCGCACTCACCATTGCTTGCCTCAATCGTGGTGCAATCCCTGCGAGCTGTGGCTGGAGCGACCCTGATCCGACATTTCCGTGTCATCCGATTGCGCAGCCAAGGGAAATTTCCGGCGAGTATGCCCTCTCGCAATCGCTGGCCTTTGGTGGCAATAATACGGTCGTTATTTTTCGTAAAGGAGAAGCGTGATGGGGTGCGCGATACAAGGCATTGGAATCGCTGGTGGCTTTGGATGCGGGTTAGACGCGCTGGAAACGGCTCTGCAAAAAAGGGAGCCCGTAGCGCAAACCGTTATGGCTTATGGGCGCGATATTCCGGCTGCTTTGGTGAGCCTTGAGCCGCTGGAAAAATTTTTCCCGCGCCGGAGCTTGCGACGAGTCGATCATTTTTCGCAACTCGCTCTACTCGGTGCGAGTCTGGCACTGGAAGATGCAGGCACCATGGTTCCTTCTGATAGAAGCCGTATTGGCCTAATTATCGCCAGTGGCTATGGCCCAATGGGCACCACGTTCGCCTTTCTTGATTCCTATCTTAAAGGTGGCGATAAATTCACTTCGCCCACGCATTTTTCCTACTCAGTACACAATGCGGCGGCAGCAAATATTAGCATCCTGCACCAGATTCACGGCCCAAACCTCAGTGTCAGCCAGTTTGAAATGAGCTTTGCGGTTGCTTTGCGTACGGCACAAGAGTGGCTTGCGCAAGGCGTTGTTGACGCCGTGTTAGTCGGCAGTGTTGATGAGTTCTGTCCCGAGCTGGGCTACTGCTGGCAACGGTATTTTGATCTTGGTGACCCATGCTCAAAGCTGCCAACGTATACCTATCCCGGTGAAGGGACGGCTTTTTATCTCCTGACAAACGGTGAGAGTGCTCAGCATGGGTTTGTAAAAGAAGTGCGGTTCGGGAAAGCGCCGCTGACGGAAGAACTTTCATGCGTTCCACTGATTGTCGGGCGCGATGGGCATGCGTGGTGCGAACGGATGTGTTACGATATAAAAGCCGATTTAATAGCGTCTTACACTCATTGTTATGGGAGTTTTCCGACTGCTCAGGCGTTTGATATGACGGCAGCGCTCGTAAGTCTTAGCCGTAGATACTTTTATCCATCGGCCTTGCTAGGCGAATTAGCGGGTAATGGTGGAGATACAATAGAAGGTGTTGACAAGATTCATTGTTTGAAGTTTGATGCGCAAAAGCAGGGGGCATTGATAACGGTGAATCGCTAGGGCTTGCTGTGCGAGCGCTTCCTTGCTGTCGGCCAATATTTTTATGTATTGCGAGGAATGTAACACTCATGAGCCAGACTCCACCGCATATTTTCGCCCTTCACCACTGGCATCCACGCAATAAGGTACTGGCTGCGTTTTGTCTGGCGTTCACCTTTTCCTTTGTTACGAATATACTACTGCTTCCCGCTCTTCTTGGATTCGCGGCACTCTGTGCTTGGATGGCAGAGGTCACTGTAAAAACCCTTTTGCAGCGTTTAAAGCTCCCTTCGATTATGGTTATTGCGATGGTGTTGTTTCTCCCTTTTGCTGGCGGAACCACACCACTGGTTTCCATTCTGGGGCTTGAAGTCTATCGCGAGGGGTTGAGTGCGGCTCTGCTGATAACGCTCCGCTTTTATGCGATTATGATTGTCATTCTGGCTTTCCTCGGCACCACGCCAATCCACCAGACGATTCAAGCGATGCGCTCGCTGGGGTTGCCTGTTGTCATGGCGGACATGGCGGGGCTGGTGTTGCGTTATATGGCGGTTATTGCACGTGATAGTCAACAGATGAATACGGCTATTCGTCTGCGTGGGCACCATACAACGATCATGCGTCCGCGTTCGCTCAAGACGCTTGCGTGGGTGTGGGGTTCACTGTGCTTGCGCAGCTATGAGCGCTCAGAGCGGGTATATCATGCAATGATTTTGCGCGGCTACACGTTGGAGACCCAGAAACCGGTCAATGTGCGGACGTCAACGTTGGCTCTTTCGAAGGAGTTAAGCGCTATAGCTTTTTGTTGTGTGGGTATTACCGCCTTGCAATTCTTTTTAGGGCAATAAGTATGAAACATCCGCTCCTTCACTTTTCCCACGTCAGCTTTTCCTACCCCGATACACCTGATGCTGTCGGCGATTTTTCCCTTACTGTTCACGAAGGGGAAAAAGTCGGTATCATCGGCCCGAATGGGGCAGGAAAGAGCACGCTCTTCTTGCTGGCCAGCGGTGTGCTGGCACCGCAAAAGGGAATACTGCAATTTCAGGGAAAACCGCTGATGGCAGGAAAATTCAACTCTGATCTCGCATTGATTTTTCAGCATTCGGATGACCAGCTTTTCTGCCCAACGGTGTGGGAAGATGTGGAATTTGGTCCAAGTAACATGGGTCTGGCACCTGAAGCCGCGCGGCAACGGGTTGAGCGCGCGTTACAGATTACCAGTACGGCTCACCTCGCGGCGAAAGCGGTGCACCATCTTTCGGAAGGGCAAAAGCGGATGGTTGCTATTGCGGGCGCCTTAGCGATGGAGCCGCAACTCGTGCTTTATGATGAACCAAGCGCCAGTCTGGATATGCGTTCACGCCGTCAGCTGATTGGTCTCTTGCAACACGCGCCACACGCCATGTTGATCGCTTCGCACGATCTGGAATTGATCCTAGAAGTGTGTCCTCGCGTTGTTTTGATCGACGCCGGGAAAGTTATGGCGGATGGTGCCGCTGCCACCATTCTGGGCAATGCCGAACTGATGCAGGCGCATGGGCAGGAAAAGCCACATTCGCTCGTGCCGCATCAAATCCCGCACCATCATCACGGCTAAAATTCTCTCTTGCACTCTGGCTTTCGGGGCACTACTCTGCACAAAGATAGACTAAATGGAAATGTAGCCATATTCAATGGAGGAGGTTTCCGATGTGTTCTCTTACTCGTGCCCTGCTGGTTGCCCTTTTTGTCGCTGTCACTGCGCCGCTTACGGCCTTTTCTGCTGATACCACGGAATCGTTCGATGTGACTCTCCATGAATTTCCCCTGCACGCGTACTATCCCGGCAAAGTGAAATCGCTGGCCGACATGACGATTCGCAATCGCCTGACGGGGCGGGTCGAATCGTTTGCGCTCGAATTTGGGGCACAAAAAAAGCAGGGCGATATGCTTGTGCAGCTTGATGACAAGCTCCCGCGCGAAGCGGTGCGCAGTGCCGAAGGGCAGGTACGGAGTGCGGAGGCTCAGGTGGAAAAGGCACGGCTTGATCTGGCGCGAGCTGATTCGCTGTTCAGCGGTGGCGTCATCGCTCGTCATTCGTTAGATAATGCCCGCTCCACCTATCAAAGTGCATTAGGGCAGCTTTCTTCCGCTCGTGCGGCGTTGGCTTCAGCTCAGGAGCAACAGACATTCACTCAGATACGCGCGCCGTTCGATGGGATCATCGGGAAGCGCTACATTGAACAGGGTGAACTGCTGCAGCCCGGCAGCGCTATCGTCGACATGCGCGCCCTCGGGTCATTAGTGGTCGAGTTTGTCTATCCGCAGGATATTGGGATTGAAGCGGGGATGCCCGTATCTATTGGTGCTTCCTACGGTTCGGTTGTTGGGGTGACACCCAATGTTGAATACGGCACCCGCACGGCGCGCGCGGTATTAGAAAATCCCCGCGAACTGATTCCAGGAATGGTGGTGACGGTACAAGTGGTGGCGGGGCGCGTTTTTTCACCCGCGATTCCGGCTTCTTTTCTCTTCCCTTTGGGGCAGCTCCAGCGGGTGTATCTGGCTGGGGGCGAAGCTCCATCGCTCGGTATCGTCAAAACGGGCATGACGCATGACGGTATGGTGCAGGTGCTTTCCGGCTTAGAAGCGGGTGATGTTGTCATCCGCCCGGAGGAGTAAGTCATGTCACTTCCTACCCAAACCGGATGGCTGGCGGCGACGGTGCGCCAGTTCGTCGTGTCGAAACTTTCGATCCTGTTTATTTTGGTAGCATTCGCTTGTGGTGCGATTGCGCTTTTGGCAACGCCCCGTGAAGAAGAGCCACAAATTGTTGTTCCAATGGCGGATATTTTGATTCAGGCACCGGGGGCGACCGTCGCTGAAATGGAGCGCTTGGTGACGATTCCGCTCGAAAAGAAACTGCGGCGCATTCAGGATGTGGAGCATATTTATTCCGCTACACAGCCCGAAATGGCGATGGTGACCATTCGTTATAAAGTGGATACCGATCTCGAAAAAGCGCTGATTCGCCTTTACAACGAACTCGATTCCAACCGCGATGCCGTTCCGCCGATTGTGACGGGGTGGATTGTCAAGCCGGTTTCGATCGACGATGTTCCCATCGTTGTTTTTAATCTGGTTAGCGAGCGTTATACCGCCGACCAATTGCGCCTCATCGCGCAGGAGGCAGCACTGCGTTTGAACGCCGTCCCGCATGCCACCAAAGTGGAAGTGACGGGTGGGCGCACAGAAGAGGTGCGCGTCACGATTGATATTGCCAAACTCAGTAGCATGCAAATGGGTCTGGGCGACCTTATCGACTGGATTGCGGGCAGTGGAGTGTATATTCGCGCGGGATCAATGGATTACCGTGGCAACAACGCAGTCGTCGAAGTGGGCAATCGCTATGAAGCTATCGACGAACTCGCGAGCGTTGCGATTCCCAACCAACGGGGCGACCTGTTCCGCTTGGGTGATATTGCGACGGTCGAACGGAGTTTCAGCCCACGGACGCAGTACGTTCACCATGTCGAAGCGGGTGATGTGCGCGAAATGGCGACTATCAGTGCCGCCAAAGTGAAAGGCGCAAATGCGGTGACGGTCGCCCAGGAATTACTGGCCACCATGGAGCGGCTGCGGGGCGAAGTGATTCCCGATGGCGTGGAGGTGATTGTCAGTCGCAACTACGGCGAAACGGCGGATGAAAAAGTTAATGAGTTGGTCAAGCATTTGTTGATCGCTATTGCCACCATCGTGGGGCTGCTCGCCTTTACGCTGGGGTGGCGCGAATCGCTGATTGTGGCGATGGCCGTTCCTATTACGCTGGCTCTGACGCTCATTCTCGATTATATGCTGGGCTTTACGATCAATCGTGTCACGTTGTTTGCGCTCATCTTGTCGCTGGGCTTGCTCGTCGACGATCCGATTGTCGGCGTCGAAAACATCAGCCGCCATCTTGGGCTCTACCCGCAGCAACAAAAGACGGTAACGATTGTTGGTGCGATCACCGAAATTTTTAATCCGACGTTGGTGGCGACGATTGCCGTGGTGGTATCGTTCATTCCGCTCTACTTTGTCACTGGCATGATGGGGCCTTACATGCGACCAATGCCCGTCAATATTCCCATCGCCATGTTCTGGTCGTTGGTGGTGGCCGTCACGATTACACCATGGGCGTGTGCGCGACTGTTAAAGACACCGAGTGCCACGGTCACGAGCGGCCAATCCGCAACCACTGCGGGGCATCACGCGCCTGGCTGGATGGAACGGAAATATGTGGCCACGCTGGATTTTTTCCTGGCATCTTCCGGACGTCGCTGGGGACTCATTGTCGGATCACTGATCGCATTTGCGGCGTCTGTGTTGCTGATTCCAACTGGAAAAGTGCCATTCAAAATGCTCCCCTTTGACAATAAAAACGAACTTTTGATTGTGATTGATGCACCAGAGTCCTTTACACTGGAACGGACATGGAATGCCACCAACGCAATTGCGACGGCGCTGACGCAGCGCGAATACGTCCGTTCGGCACAGATATATGCGGGCGTTAATAGTCCGATAGACTTTAACGGCTTGGTGCGCAAATACTATATGCGCTCCGCAAGCAACATGGCGGAAATCCGCCTCAATTTGACACCGAAGCAGGAACGGATCGCGTCGCATACGATTGCCCTTGATATCCGCCGTGAGGTGGAACGGCTTTCGTCGCACTATGGTGTCCGCTCGAAAATTGTCGAAATGCCTCCGGGGCCACCTGTGATGGCCAGTGTGGTTGCCGAAGTGTATGGCTCGCCGACGGCCACCTATGCCGATATTGCCGCGGTTGGGCAAATCGTCGAAAACGCCTTTGCGGCGGTGCCCGGCGTGGCCGATATTGACAACTATTCGACTGAGATGCAGCCGCAAATCGTGCTGGAAATCGACCGTTTGCGTGCGGCAGAAGCGGGAATCACCAGCGCGACTGTGGCACAGATTACCGATTCTTTTATCCATCGTGGTCTGCCTGTGGGGGTGATTCACGTCGATCACAAGCTGGAATCGTTGCCGATTGTGCTGCGCCTTGGCGATCCCGACCAGAGTTCGCTGGAAAAAGCTCTGGGGATTCAGGTTAAACCCGGCGTGCCACTCGGTTCGATTGTGCGTGTCATCCAGAGCGAGGTGACGCCACCCATCCACCGGAAAGATATGCGGCAGGTTTACTTTGTGACTGCCGAGTCGGTTGGTATTAGTCCCGTCGATGCCGTTTTGGCGATTAACCGCGAGCTGGAAGGGAAGATTCCGGCGGGATACGAAGTCAACTGGTTGGGCGAAGGGGAAACAAAAATCACGGTTGATGCTTTCCGCGATATGGGGTTAGCGTTCCTTGGTGCCGTAGTGGGTATTTACGTTTTGCTGGTGGCGCAGACAGGCGTGTTGCTGTTGCCTGCCATTATGATTATTGCGATTCCTTTTACCCTTGTTGGTATTCTGCCGGGATTCTGGTTGTTGAATATCTTGTTCGGGCAGCAGATTGGTGATATTCACATGCCGGTCTTTTTTACCGCTACGGCGTTTATTGGAATTATTGCGCTCGCAGGTATTGTGGTGCGGAACGGCATTATTCTGATTGACTTTATGGAGAAATACCGCACGGAAGAGGGGGGCGATATCGACAACGCCATTCGCCACGCCGCTCAAGTGCGGATGCGTCCGATTTTGCTCACGGCACTCGCGGCCATGTTCGGCGCATGGGTGATCGTGCTCGATCCGATTTTTTCGGGATTAGCCTGGGCGTTTATCTTTGGCATTACGGCGTCAACGGCGTTTAGCTTGCTCTTGATTCCCATTGCATACCGGATGACGTATGGCGGTGCGCGATAATTTCCACATTAACCTTTTACTGGGACTCTTAATTGTGCTAGATTTCACCTCGTTTCATTACCTCGCGAGGTGACAATTTAGTGCAGTACTGGCCAGTACCTAAGACGTGAAATATCGTTAAAGGTGGAACTACGGGATGATATCCGAGAGTGCAACAACACACGGCGTTTCTGGAACGACAATCCTTATTGCGGAAGATTCACGGGTTCAACGAAGAATTCTGGAAAAACACCTCGCTTCTTTTGGTTACACCGTCATCAGTGCCGAAGATGGCGTACAGGCGCTTGAAAAATTCTGTGCCGTACAACCCCGCGTTGTCATCACCGATCTTGAAATGCCCAACATGAATGGCTTTGAGTTGGTACAAGAAATTCGACGACACGAATCAAAATATACCCATATCACGGTTCTTAGTTCCCTGACGGAGAAGGATAATGTTATTCGCGCCATTACGTTAGGGGCGAATGACTTTCTCATCAAGCCGTATCACCCAGAAGAGATGCGCGTTCGGCTAGAGGCAGCCGAACGGTTGTTTCGCATTCAGAGTCAGGAGCGACTTATCTTCCTGATGGCGAAATTGACTGATTACCGCAGCCCCGAAACGGGTTTTCATATCGAGCGCGTGCAGCATTACACGCGCCTTATTGCCGAAGACCTCGCGCGGCATGGGTATGGTGACGAGCTTTCTCCTTCCGTTATTTCCAACCTATTTTCGCTCTCTTCCCTGCACGATATTGGCAAAGTTGGCATTCCTGATGCCATCTTAAATAAGCCAGGAAAATTGACCGACGAAGAATTTACGATCATGCAGACGCATTCCACTATCGGTGGCTCCATCATTGATGATGCGTACAATGAAATTGGCTCCGAGTTCCTGCGTATGGCGCGCGATATCGTCCTCTACCATCATGAAAAATATGATGGCAGCGGCTACCCGCAGCGACTGGCACGGAGCAACATCCCCTTGACGGCTCGCATTGTGGCGCTAGCTGATGTGTATGACGCGCTGAGTTCACGTCGTTGCTACAAACCACCATTTCCTCGCGAAAAATGCCGTGCCATTATTTGTGAAGAATCTTGTAAGCATTTTGATCCCGATATCGTTGCTGCATTTGAGCGGCAAGAAGCCGCATTTTGGAGTATTCACGAGCGCTATCCCGATGAAGAATGAGTCGCGCTTTGTCGATCTCCCTTACGCTCATTGGTAAAATCTCGTTGAATATTATTATGGTTTTTAGTTGAATAGTTTTTCGACTTGGAGTAAGTGCATGGTCGTGGCGGCTTGCTGAAACATACTGCGTTTGCCGACCCCATATCAGTACACTTCAGGATGATTTATGACATTACTCATAGTAACGACTTTGCTTTTTATCGTTAGCGCTGTTGTTGATCGGCAACGTACCGTGCTTGCCTTTCGCATTGGCAGCAAAATGTTTCTCAACCTTCTCCCGCCGCTCGTTGCCATTTTGGCACTCGTCGCGATATTTCTGGCCTTTATTTCTCCGTCCGATATTGAACAACTGTTAGGGGAAAATCCCGGCGTTCTGGCCTATTTCGGTGCCGCTTTGTTGGGTGCGATAGCGATGGTGCCCGGGTTTGTGGCTTTCCCTATGGCCGATCTTTTGCTGAAAAACGGGGTTGCATATCCTATCGTAGCCGTCTTTATCACAACGCTGATGATGGTTGGCGTCGTAACGCTCCCGCTGGAAAGTAAATACTTTGGTTGGAAAGTTGCCCTTATCAGGAACGGTTTAAGTTTTGTCGGTGCGCTCTTTATCGGTGTCGCTATGACTGTTGCGTGGGGAATGCTATGAAACCGTATTGGAAGCGACATAAGAAGAATTTATTATTTATTGCATCGTTCCTTGCCGTCGTGCTCCTTGCCGTTCCCATGCAGTGGGCAGGGGGAGTGCGTGTGGCACACCACTACGTCGATGCCCTTGCGGAAATGCTGTCCGTGTTGCCGGCAGTGTTCCTGCTGATCGGGCTGATGGACGTGTGGGTGCCGCGCGAATTTGTGCAGCGACATACGGGGAGTGAAGCAGGCGTGGCATCCATATTCTGGATGATTATTCTTGCCATGCTTCAAGCGGGGCCGCTCTACGCCGCTTTTCCCATGGTGTACCTGATGTGGAAAAAAGGCACCAGTGTCCGCAATATATTTGTGTACATTGGCGCCTTTGCCACCATCAAGCTCCCCATGCTGGGCTTTGAAATCAGTTTCTTAGGGCTGGAGTTTTCTTTGCTGCGCAGCCTGTTCACCCTTCCGGTTTTTATCGTCGTTGCCCTGATTATGGATCGACTTTTCAAAGAGACGTTTGTCGTCAACGACGTCGGGAGCACTCCAGGCCCTGCCGCAAATCCCGGACATCCCCAATCCCCGCGCTGAGGTGCGAGGGTTAGGGTGATATCCCTACTCTAAGCATTTGTGGCGCGTCTGGGCGCTACAACGCAGTTTGTGGAGCCTATTTTCCGTTTCACGCTCCACAAAGTTTTTTATAGCGCTTGCACGCTCCACAAAACCATGATGATCAGTACACCAGCAAGGGGAAGCGTAAAGCGCAGGTTCAACGTTCAACCTTATCAGCAACGGGCGATCAAGGCTGTTGTGCCTGACTGTTTTTGCAGACAGAAGCATTCCCGTGTCATTTCGAGCGAAGCGAGAAATCTTAGATCTCTCACATGCGTTCGAGATGACGTGCGGAAAGGGCTGAAGAGTGATAGTAACTGGGTGAAATACTCAATCACGCCAAGGAGCGATCCAAATCCTGCCACAAATCTTCCATATCCTCAATTCCCGCGCTCAGGCGCATGAGGGTCGGCGTGATCCCCATGGTATCTTTGACGGCTGCGGGAATGGCGGCGTGCGACATCGTCCAGCAATGGGTGACGATTGTTTCGACTCCACCAAGGCTGGGGGCGATAATCGGCAACTGCAAACGGCTGAGGAATGGCTTGATCAGCGATTCATTTTTCAGATCAAAGGCCAGCACTGCTCCGGCACCGCTCGCTTGCGATTCATGACGCGATCGTGCAGCAAAGTCTGGCAACCCCGGATACATCACGCGCGCGACCTGCGGATGCTGCTGAAGGCGCTGTGCCAGTTCCATGGCATTGCGTTGCGCGCACTCCAGCCGGAGCTTCAAAGTTTTCATCCCCCGTGCCAGCAAAAAGCTGTCGAAGGGAGCGAGTACTGCACCAAATGAATTCTGGAAACGCTTGAGCAGCTTTGCTAAGTGTGGATCAGCCGTTGTTACCAATCCCGCCAATAGGTCACTGTGGCCGCCTAAGAATTTCGTCGCACTATGAATCACCACATCAATGCCCAGATCCAGTGGACGCTGGAGCAGTGGCGTCATAAACGTATTGTCGATAAAGGTCAGAATCCCCTTGGAGCGAGCCAGTTCGGCGACGGCGCGGATATCGGCAATCGTAAAGAGGGGATTCGACGGTGTTTCCAGTAAGATGCCGCGCGTATTTGGGCGCAGTGCGGCTGCGATGGCATTGATGTCTGACGTATCGACGAAGCTCGCATTGATCCCTTGGTCGGGGAGAATGGCGGTGACATAGCGGTATGTTCCACCGTACAGATCGCTGGGGACAATCAGATGGTCACCGCTGTGCAACAGCGCCAGCGCACTGCCGATGGCGGCCATCCCCGAACTGTAGGCAAATCCCTGTACGCCACCTTCCAGCATGGCAATGGTCTCTTCCACATTCTGGCGCGATGGGTTACCACTGCGGGCGTAATCATAGTCGCCTGACTCTCCGGCGGTGTGATGATAGGTCGATGCCTGATAGATCGGCACGGCGGAGGCGCCGGTGTGCGGGTCGCGATCCATGGCCTGATGCACGAGCATGGTTGCCGGTTGATATGTGTGATGATTGTTCATGCATCACGCTCCGCCGCAGCAAACGCCTGTTCGAGATCGGCGATAATATCGGCCACATCTTCAATGCCCACCGAAAGGCGCAAGAGCGATTCGTCAATGCCAAGCCGATCTTTCTGTTCGCGCGGAATATCGCCGTGCGTCTGAATGTCAGGCAATGTCATCAGCGTTTCTACTCCGCCAAGACTTTCGGCAAAACTAATCAGCGTGAGCCGCTCCAGTACCTTTCGCGCCATCTGCGCCGAGCGGACGCGGAAGGAGAGCATGCCGCCAAAACCACTGGCCTGCGACTGCGCCAGCGCGTGTTGCGGGTGCGAAGGAAGCCCCGGATAGTGGACAGCTTTTACCGCTGGATGCTTTTCCAGCCACTGAGCTATCTGCATGGCATTCTGGTTGTGGCGCTCCATGCGGAGTGACAGCGTTTTTAGGCTGCGCAAAAGCAACCAGCAATCCTGCGGTGAGAGCACGGCTCCAATCGAATTTTGCAGAAAATACAGCCGCTCGCCAAGTTCCGCCGTCCGCGCCACTAACACCCCAGCGCAGACGTCGTTATGGCCACCCAGGTACTTGGTAGCACTGTGTACGACAACATCGGCACCAAACTCAAAAGGGCGCTGGAGCATTGGCGTCATAAAGGTATTATCGACAATAAACATCAACTCATGCTTGCGGCACAGCGTTCCCAATGCCGCAAGATCGCTGATCCCCATCAGGGGATTCCCCGGTGTTTCCACCAGTAGTGCCCGCGTATTCGGCTGCATTGCCGCCTGCACCGCCGCTACGTCAGAAGTCGGCACATAGCTGATGTGCAGACCAAGATTGCCCAATACCAATGTGAGCAAGCGATAGGTGCCGCCGTAAATGTCTTCTGAGGCAATGATATGGTCGCCCGTGCGGAAGTGGAGGAATAACGTGGTTAGTGCCGCCATGCCTGAAGAAAACGCTAGGCCGCGCACGCCGCCTTCCAGCACCGCTAGGCCCTCTTCGAGCGTCTGCCGCGTCGGATTGCCGGAACGGCTGTAGTCAAAACCGGTACTTTGCCCGACACCAGGGTGACGGTACGTGGCACTCGGGTAAATCGGGTAGCTGATTGCCCCCGTCGCAGAATCTTTCCCAACACCAATATGGATAGCCTGAGTTGCACGCGCAAGAGTTTTCATATTCGCCTTTCGCCATTTACTATAGGATTTATAACGTGTTACCGATCATGTGAAGATCGCACTTCCTAGCATAAAATGTGAAGACGGGCAATGAAACAATCAGGAAAAGGCAGCTGCCGCATTCCAAAAGTATGTCATCATATATTGTGGGATGAGTGTGTGGCTGGGAAACGCAATTTCCTTGCAATCACTTTCATTGAAGTGGAGGGCAAAACAGTCCCAATTTTCTACCTTTCACGCGAAAAATACTTTTTACCGCATCAAAGTTGCTATCTTTCATTTGGCGTTCTCTTGTAAACTGCTGTTGTCGTCGCAGTTCGGGGTGCGCCCCGATGGAAGTTTGTTAATGCCTTCAATGATGAACCCAAGGAGTTGCCATGAACATTCATGAGTATCAGGGGAAAGAGCTTTTTGAGCAGTACGGGATTCCCGTTCCGCGTGGCAAGGTTGCGTACACGAACTGGCAGGCGGAAGATCTCACCCGCAAGCTCGGTGGTGCTGCGGTCTTAAAGGTACAGATTCACGCCGGGAACCGTGGTGCGAGCGGCGGTGTTAAGCTGGTGTCGAGTGCAAAAGAGGCGAAGGAAGTCGCCGAGCACATGTTCAACACCCCGATTGTCACGGCACAAACGGCTGGTCAGGCCAAAGAGGTGCGCAAGATCCTCGTCGAAGAGTTGATGAAGATTGTCAAAGAGTTCTACCTGAGTATCATCATCGACCGCGATGCACAAAAAGTTGCTGTTGTTGCCTCCAGCGAAGGGGGTGTGAATATTGAAGAAGTCGCTGAACACCACCCCGAAAAAATCGTGATTGAGCATGTTGAGCCTTCGGTTGGCATCCTTGATTTTCAAGCGCGCAAACTGGCGTTTGCTCTTGGTTTAGTTGGCGATCACGTAGGGCAGTTTTCCAGTATCCTGCGCAACTTGTACCGTCTTTTTGTGGAAAAGGATTGTTCGCAGGTCGAAATAAACCCGCTGATTATCAATGGCGATGGGAAATTAGTCGCGCTTGATGCCAAAATAAACTTTGATGAGAACGCACAAATGCGCCACCCGGATGTGCAAGAGCTGCGCGACTTTGCCGAGGAAGATCAACGCGAAGTGGAAGCTTCGCGCTATAACTTGAGCTACATTGCGCTCGACGGCAGCATCGGTTGCATGGTCAACGGTGCCGGACTGGCAATGGCGACGATGGATATGATTCAGCATTACGGCGGCGCACCGGCTAACTTCTTGGATGTTGGGGGCGGGGCGAATACGGAAAAAGTGTCGCATGCTTTCCGCATTATCTTGCGCGACGACAAGGTTCGTTCGATTTTGATCAATATTTTTGGTGGCATTATGAAATGCGACATCATCGCGCAAGGGGTGATCGAAGCTGTTCGTGAAATGGATCTGAAAATTCCGGTCATTGTCCGTCTGGAAGGGACAAATGTTGAAGAAGGGATGAAGCTCATCCGCGAATCTGAATTGAATCTGACGGTTGCTTCGGGATTAGAAGAGGCGGCGCGCATGGCCGTTGAAGCAGCGGGCAAAGGGGGTGCGGCATGAGTATTTTGGTTGGTAAACATACGCGACTCATTACCCAAGGGATTACTGGTAGCCAAGGGATATTCCACACCGAAATGGCTTTGAAATACGGTACCAACGTGGTTGGCGGGATTACGCCCGGCAAAGGGGGAACGACGGTGCTGGATGGCCGCGTGCCGGTGTTTAACTCGGTTGTTGAGTCGGTCAGGGCAACTGGTGCCAACGCATCTATGATTTACGTTCCGCCGCTCTATGCCGCCGATGCGATTATGGAAGCGGCTGATGCTGGAATTGAAGTGATTGCCTGTATTACCGAAGGGATTCCTATTCTGGATATGGTGCGTGTCAAATACTTCCTCAGCAAGCGTCCATCGTCAAAACTGATTGGCCCGAATTGCCCGGGTATCATTACACCGGGCGAGTGCAAGATGGGGATTATGCCGGCCTATATCCATAAACGCGGACGGATCGGCATTGTTTCCCGTTCGGGAACACTCACGTACGAAGCGGTCAACCAGCTTTCGCTGCGTGGCCTTGGGCAGAGCACGGTAGTGGGGATTGGTGGCGATCCAGTCAATGGTTTAACCCATCTTGATGTCATCAAACGCTTTGCAGCGGATGAAGAGACGCTTGCCATCGTCATGATCGGCGAGATTGGCGGCTCGAACGAAGAAAAAGCGGCGCAGTGGATTGGCGAAAACATGCGCCATAAACCAGTCGTTGGTTTTATTGCTGGTGCGACGGCTCCTCCAGGGAAACGGATGGGACATGCGGGTGCCATCGTAAGCGGCAACAGTGGGTCAGCTAGTTCCAAAATTGAAGCAATGCAAAGTGCCGGAGTGCGCGTGGCGCATACCATCGTCGAAATTGGTCGGTTGATGGAGGAATTCCTGCTGGATGTCGACTTACTTGATGCATGCAAAGAAGGAACACGGTAGAACTCTCGCACTGACCTGATATTGTATACACACAACCCAATGGTGGGGCAGAGCTTTTCTGCCCCACTACTAAAATCGAAGAGAGGCATGACATTATGGCAAAAGACATTTACGAACAGTCGCTTGACTACCACAGCATGGGCCGTAAAGGGAAAATCGAAGTAATCGTTACGAAACCCTTCAGCACCCAGAAAGACCTTTCACTCGCGTACAGCCCAGGCGTTGCCCGCCCATGCGAAGAAATTGCCAAAAATCCTGATATGGCCTACGAATACACTGCCAAAGGAAATCTGGTTGCGGTTATTTCAAACGGCACAGCGGTTCTTGGTCTTGGCGATATCGGCGCCATCGCTGGCAAGCCGGTTATGGAAGGAAAAGGGTCGCTGTTCAAGAAGTTTGCCGATGTGGACGTTTTTGATATCGAAATCGACTCCAAAGATAAGGATGAAATTGTCCGCTTCTGCGAAATGATTTCTCCAACTTTCGGTGGTATCAACCTCGAAGATATTGCAGCACCAGATTGCTTTTACATCGAAGAAACCCTGCAATCAAAGCTCGATATCCCAGTTTTTCACGACGACCAACACGGCACGGCGATCATTTCTGCTGCGGCATTGGTAAACGCAGTAGAAATTATCGGCAAAGATATCAGCCAAATGAAAGCTGTTTTCAACGGAGCTGGCGCAGCCGGTATGGCGTGCGCGCAACTGTTTGTTGACCTTGGCATCCGCAAAGAAAACCTGATCATGTGCGACTCCAAAGGGGTTATCTTCAAAGGGCGCACCCAGTCGATGAACGAATACAAAGAGCGCTTTGCCAACGATACCGAGTGTCGCACGCTTGAAGAAGCGATGGTCGGCGCGGATCTGTTCTGTGGCGTCAGCGTAGCCGGTGCCGTGACCAAAGAGATGGTCAAAACGATGGCGCCAAACCCCATCATCTTTGCGATGGCCAATCCTGAGCCAGAAATCACTTATCCCGATGCGGTTGAGGCACGTCCTGACTGTATTATGGCGACGGGTCGCAGTGACTATCCGAACCAAGTCAATAACGTTTTGTGCTTCCCTTTCTTGTTCCGCGGCGCGCTTGATGTTCGCGCAACCAAAATTAACCCTGAAATGAAAATTGCTGCCGTCAGAGCTATTGCCGCGCTGGCGAAAGAAGAAGTGCCGGATTCCGTCACGAAAGCGTACGGTGTTGAGCGTTTTGAGTATGGCAAAGAATATATCATTCCAAAACCATTTGACCCACGCGCGCTCTTGCGGATTGCACCAGCGGTTGCTCAAGCTGCGATGGAAACCGGCGTCGCACGCAAGCCGATTGCTGATCTGAATACGTATCGTGAAACGTTGGAATCGACCCTTGGAAAATCAAAAGCCGCCATGCGCTATATCTTCAACCAAGTGAAGAAAAATCAGACCAGCATTGTCTACCCCGAAGGATCTGATGATAATATCATCCATGCTGCCGGAAAAGTGATTGAAGAAGGGCTGGCGCGCCCAATTCTTTTGGGGAATCTTGATGTTATTCAGCAGAAAATGGCGAAATACGGTATGGATGCCGCAAATGTTGATGTCATCGACCCAATGCACGACAATGGCAAGGCGCAAGAATACGCGCAATCGCTTTACAAGCAGCGCCAGCGTAAAGGGTTAACGCTTGATAACGCTCTTGAGCTGGTGCAGAAAAACCCCGGATACTACGGTGCTATGATGGTACGCAATGGCGATGCGAGCAGTATGGTGTACGGTCAAACACTGCCATATCCATTTGCTATCCGCCCCGTGTTAACCTGTATCGAACAGGCGACGGCGCATAAGTCGATTGCCGGTATTTACATGTTGGTTTTCAAAAACCGCACACTGTTCTTTGCTGATACCACGGTCAATGCCAATCCAACCGAAGAGCAACTGGCTGAAATCGCTATTGCTACTGCTGGGCTGGTAAAAGAATTTGGCATCGAACCAAAAGTCGCGATGCTTTCGTACTCAAACTTTGGCTCATCGCCGCACGACGCGCCACGCAAAATTGCCAATGCTACTGCGTTGGTAAAGAAGCTTGCGCCAGGCTTGGAAGTTGAAGGGGAAATGCAAGCGAACATCGCGTTCAATACCAAACTGCGCGACGAAATCTTCCCATTCTCCGGACTGAAAGGCGAACCGAATATTCTGATATTCCCTGACCTGAACTCCGCTAACATTGCGTACAAATTGTTTATGCGTTTGGCAGAAGTCGACGCGGTCGGCCCGATTCTTGTCGGTCTCAAGCAATCCGTTCACATCCTTGAGCGTGGCTCATCGGTCGAAGACATCCTCAACCTGAGTGCTTTTGCAGGGCTTCAGGCCACCATGTTGAAAAACGGTAAACACTGATTTTTAAAGCACGAAAAAGCCCCGCTGGAAAATTCCGGCGGGGCTTTTTTATTATCGCAGAACCAAGAGTGCTTATTCTTCAAATACCTGCACTTCCATGTCGAATTTTACTTCAGGATGGAGGCGAACCTGTACCACGTGCTTGCCGAGTGTTTTGATGTTTTCAGGCAGCTTGAGCTTCCGTTTATCCACTTCGATGCCAACTTTTCCAAACTCGTCCGCTATATCGGCTGTGGTCACAGCGCCAAACAGTTTCCCTTTATCGCCGCAGGGGCGTTTAAAATTGAGTACGCCCATCCCTTGCATTTTTGCGGCAATGCTTTGGGCATCGGCCAATTCGCGTGCCTCATGTTCGGCTTGCAACCGTTTCGCCTCTTCGTGCGCCGCAATATTATCGCTGTTGGCTTCCACGGCAAGTTTTTTGCTAAATAAGAAGTTGCGCGCATAGCCGTCAGAGACTTCTTTTATCATCCCTTTATCGGCAACGCCTTTGACGTTTTGTAAAAAAATTACTTTCATCCTACCTCCTCCTCTTTCTTTTTATCTTCAGATTTTTTGCTTTCTTTCTTCGTCTCAGGTTTTACCTCTTCCACTTTTTCGGGAATAATCCCTGACTTCACTTTGACCTTGTATTCCAGATCGGTCACGGCTTCAGGGTGCTCGCGGAAGTACGTTTTAATGTTTTCCCGCCCTTGGCCGATCCGTTCACCATTGTACGAATACCACGAGCCACTTTTCTGCAGCAGGTCAAGGTCGGTCGCCATATCAATCAGTGTGCCGATGTTGCTGACCCCTTCGCCAAAGGTAATGTCAAACTCCACTTCTTTGAACGGCGGAGCCACCTTGTTTTTGACGACTTTGACTTTGGTGCGGTTGCCCGTCACGTCAGTGCCATCTTTAATCGCGCCGATGCGCCGCACGTCTAAGCGGATTGATGCATAAAATTTCAGTGCATTTCCGCCGGTCGTTGTTTCTGGGCTGCCAAACATCACGCCAATTTTTGAGCGAATCTGGTTGATAAAAATCACAATGCAGTGTGTTTTGCTGATCACACCCGCCAGTTTGCGCAACGCTTGTGACATGAGTCGCGCCTGCGCGCCCATGGTCGCTTCGCCCATATCGCCTTCCAGTTCAGCTTTAGGAACCAGTGCTGCCACCGAATCGATAACAATAATATCCACCGCGCCACTCCGCACCAGCGTGTCGGCAATTTCTAAAGCCTGTTCGCCGTAGTCTGGCTGACTGACAAGCAGATGCTCGGTATTAATCCCTATTTTACGTGCGTAGAGTTGGTCAAAGGCATGTTCCGCATCGATAAAGGCTGCCGTGCCACCCTTTTTCTGGCATTCAGCAACGGCGTGCAATGCCAAGGTGGTTTTACCACTCGATTCAGGGCCGTAAATTTCAATGATCCGTCCGAGTGGATAACCGCCCACGCCGAGCGCGATATCAATGCCAAGATTGCCGGAGGAAATAACGGGAATAGCGGGGATTTCATCTGACCCCAAACGCATAATACTCCCTTTTCCGTAAGCTTTTTCTATCTGTGCCATGGCGAGGTCAAGTGCTTTGCTGCGATCACTCACGTCAATACCCCCAAGAGTAATATAATTTTTGCCAACTTATCATGTCGCCAGATTCAGTGCAACGGATCGTGAAATTTGCGAATGTTTCAATCCCAGCATTGGTCAGCATACTACCGGATTTCTGCTGGCAATTTTGCGTTTTTTAGTGATAATTGCGGAAGATACAAACGTCGTGCGCGGAGGTATAAAGTATGAGTAATCCCAATCCACCCGGAGCCGAAAAACTCGATGAGCTGGTGAGTTCAGAAACTGGTGGGCGTCATCCCTTGGGCCTTTCAGGTAAAGTGATTTTTGTTGTGACCCTTTGCTGGGCGCTCTTTCAGCTTTGGTATGCGTCTCCACTCCCTTTTGCGCTCCAGATAGGTGTCTTTAATACGACCGAAGGGCGTGCTATCCACCTTGCATTTGCCATTTTCCTCGCTTTTACCGCGTTCCCCATGCGCAAGAAGTCTCCAAAAGAGCACATTCCACTGCTGGATTGGGTCTTTGCCTTTACCGGGGCGATATGCGCGGGATACTTAATTATTTTTTATGATGAGCTGGCAACGCGTTCCGGCGCGCCCATCACTCAGGATTTAGTTGTCGCTCTCATCGGCATGATTCTCTTACTGGAAGCGACCAGGCGCGCTCTGGGCTCGCCTTTGATGATAGTGGCGCTTTTCTTTTTAGCGTACACGTTTGGTGGCCCGTACATGCCGGAGTTAATTTCGCATCGTGGTGCCAGTCTTGCCAAGGCGATGTCGCATCAATGGCTTACTACTGAAGGGGTCTTTGGTGTTGCCATCGGTGTTTCTTCGAGTTTTGTCTTTCTCTTTGTGCTCTTTGGCGCCCTGCTGGAAAAGGCGGGTGCGGGGAACTATTTCATTAAGGTAGCTTTTTCGCTATTGGGTCACATGCGTGGCGGACCGGCCAAAGCGGCGGTGGTGGCGTCTGGCTTTAGCGGGATTATTTCAGGATCATCTATCGCCAATGTTGTCACGACGGGGACGTTTACGATTCCACTGATGAAACGGGTTGGATTTTCTGGCGTAAAAGCAGGGGCGATTGAAGTTGCCGCCTCGACAAATGGGCAATTAACGCCACCCATTATGGGTGCGGCGGCCTTCTTGATGGTGGAATATGTTGGGATTTCGTATTTAGAAGTTATTCGCCATGCGCTCCTTCCAGCGCTCATTTCGTATATTGCCCTTGTCTATATCGTCCATCTTGAAGCGGTCAAATTGAATATGCAAGGTCTGCCTCGCAATAGTGGTTCGACATTCATGGGCACGCTGATCGGCTTTCTTAGTTCTTTTATTGGATTGTGTGTCCTTGGGCTGATTGTCTATTACGGAGTTGGTTGGACCCGCGAGGTTTTTGGGCCGATGGCATCGCTGATTCTTGCCGTAATGATTGGGATTGTGTACATCGCCCTCTTGAAAGTGGCCGCTGGCTATCCCGATAGCAGCGAAGAGCTTTCGGTGGAATCGTTGATTGAAGTTCCCGCTTTCAAACCGATTTTTCTTTCGGGGCTTCATTTCCTGCTTCCCGTCGTTGTCTTGGTGTGGTGTTTGATGGTGGAACGGTTCAGTCCCGGGCTGGCTGCTTTTTGGGCAACGGTGTTTCTGATGTTCATTCTCGTCACGCAACGACCGATACTCGCGTATTTCCGCCGTACAGGTGACTATCAGGCTGCGGTACTTCAAGGTTGTAGCGAACTCATTAATGGCCTCACGAGTGGATCGCGCAACATGATTGGTATTGGTATCGCCACCGCCGCTGCCGGGATTGTGGTCGGGACGGTGACGCTGACGGGTATCGGACTGGTCATGACCGATTTTGTCGAGTTTATTTCCGGCGGTAACCTGATGGTAATGCTGATCTTTACGGCTGTCATCAGTTTGATTCTCGGGATGGGGTTGCCAACGACGGCCAACTATATTGTCGTTTCCACCCTGATGGCTCCGGTCATTGTCGCTCTTGGCGCCCAGCATGGGCTGATTGTGCCGCTGATTGCGGTTCACCTCTTTGTCTTCTATTTCGGTATCCTCGCTGATGATACGCCACCCGTTGGCCTGGCAGCCTACGCTGCCGCGGCGATTTCCCGCAGTGATCCTATTGCGACCGGGATTCAGGGGTTTACCTACGATATGCGTACCGCCATTCTCCCTTTTATGTTCATTTTCAACACGCAGCTTCTGCTGATGAATATTCCGAATGTATGGGAGCTGATGTTTACTATTTTTGGTGCAGTGGCCGCAATGCTGACGTTTGCTTCGGCAACGCAGGGATATTGGATGGTTAGAAATAGACTGTGGGAATCAGCGGCGATGATTCTGGTAACGTTCGCCCTCTTCCGCCCCGGATTCTTTATGGATATGATTTATCATCCAATGACACCACTTCCGGCGATCCAAATTACTGAAGTGGCGCGAAATACAGAACCCTTTGAAACGATACGGATGCGCGTTGCTGGCGTGACGTTTGACGGCAAATCCTTCGAAAAAACGGTTTTATTGCCACTCGGCGAGGAGCGTCCGACTGGAATTGCTCGTCTGAAAGAGGCAGGGCTGACGCTGCGCACGGACATCGAACAAGATCGAGTCTTTGTTGACATGGTGGCCTTCGGGAGTATCGCTGAACAGATGGGATTTGACTTTGACTGGGAAATTGTAACGGTGGAACGCGAAGAACCGCAACCGCCGAAACACTTGATGTACATTCCTGCGCTCACCCTTATGGCATTAATAGGTATCGGACAAAAACGGCGTAAGCAATCGGCAGTACTATTGCAGAAGGTTTCTGCGTAACTGGCATCACCGCTGATAGAAAGTTCTGTCAGCGAAATGAGATAATGAGGTGATCTATGCGTGTCGCAGTCGTGTTTTTGGCGAGTTTTATGTTTGTCCTTGTCTCCGCATTAACGCCTTTGGCGGCAGATGTTGCTGCTGGTCAAGCGTTGTATTCCGGTTGTATGGGGTGTCACGGTTCAACGGGTAATGGTGGTGTTGGGCCGAAGTTGAGTGGACAACCTGCCGAGCAGCTTGCAGCCGCGCTCAAGAAGTATCGCATGGGTCAGACCATCGGGGCTCGCAGCGGCATGATGATGCCTGTTGCTTCGAACCTCTCTGACGCCGATATTGAAAATCTTTCAGTTTACCTGTCTTCTTTGAAGTAAATTGTTGTATTACCGGAATGTGAGACGTTCCCTTTGTGGTTCGCTATCCGGTACAAGCGAAGGGTAAGTAACACCGCCGCGCAACTCAGCCCGGCGGTAAGCCCTATCCATAAACCGGAGGCACCGAGCGGCTCGCGCCACCATGAGGTTACTCCGAGTATCATGCCGAGGGGCAAGCCAATAATCCAGTAGGCAAGAACGGTGATAAACATCGGCACGCGGGTATCTTTATACCCGCGCAAGGCGCCTGCTGCTGCCAGCTGAGTGGCGTCCGAAAGTTGAAAAAGGGCGGCAAAAACAAGAAGGGTTGTGGCAACCTCGCGCACGGCACTGTCTGGTGAATAGAGCGCCGCTATGGTTGCGGCTCCGACCAGGGTGAGCGTTCCGCTGACGAGTGCTCCTGAACTGCTCAGAATCATCCCCGCAAACGCGCGGAATCGCGCTTCAATGTGCTCGCCAGCACCCAGCGCATTGCCAATGCGTACCGTCATGGCGCAACCTATACTGTACGGGAGCGTAAACAGAACCGAGGCAAAATTCAGGGCTATTTGATGTCCAGCGACGACAACTGAGCCGAGCGGAACGAGCAGCAAAGCAACAACCGCAAAAATCGTTGTTTCAATAAAGACGGCGATGCCAATCGGTAAACCGAGCTGTACAATAGTTCCCATAGATCGCAGCGAAGGCCACCCCCATTGCCATGGTGATGTTGATTGGTAGCGGGGTGACCAGCGGGTAATGCCTATCATCACGGCCATGCTGATCCACATCACAACCCCTGTCGCGTAGCCGCAGCCCGCGCCACCAAAGGCGGGAATCCATCCATATCCATAAATCAACAGGTAGTTGAGCGGGATATTTATCGCTAAGCCAACCAGACTTGTCACCATGATAGGTCGTGTCAACGAGAGCGATTCGCTATAGCTTCGCAAGGCGCAAAAAATAATGGCAGCCGGAAAACCCCACGCCACACCCTGCAGGTATCCTTTTGCAATCGAAATGACGTTTTGGTCTGCTCCCATCAGGAGCATTACTTCAACGCCTTGAGTCAGCAAAAATGCCCCTGCGCAGCCCAATAACAGCGCAAGCCAGAGCCCTTGACGTACGAGTGCGCCAACGCCACGGCTATCGTTGGCGCCACAGGCATGGGCGCCGAGTGGTGTCAGCGCCATAAGGATGCCGCCGCACAATAAAAATAAGGGGAGCCAGAGGCTAAAGCCTATCGCTACCGCCGCGAGGTCGTCTGGGCTGACGCGTCCTGCCATGAGAGTATCCACAAACCCCATGGCAACTTGGGCGAGTTGTGAAAGAACGATCGGGTAGGCAACGCCCACTAACGCCCGCCATTCACGGAGCAGGTGTGGCCATGGTCGCTGGGAGAATTTTGAGGTGTAGGCGGGCGTGTTGTTCACGATGAGGGCGTTATTGGTATGGGACTTCCAGTGGTTGCGGGCGCTTCTTTTTCATTCTGCTTCGCGATATTTACCACTAAGCCAATAAGAGTTAGGGCTGCGAGCATGCTGGAGCCTCCATAGGAAAGAAACGGGAGTGCTAATCCTTTTGTCGGCAGTGCTCCCACGGCAACGCCTATATTGATAAATACCTGTACGGTCAGTAAGTATGAAAGGCCAAAAACTAAGTAGGTGTGAAAGTACGACCGCGCTTCGGTGGCAACTTTCATAATCTGCAAGATGAGGGCAATGTAGAGAAAGATAACAATGGCAGCGCCAATAAAGCCGGTTTCTTCGCAAATAACGGCAAAAATAAAGTCGGTATGCCCTTCTGGAAGGTAAAAAATCTTCTGTGTCCCCTCGCCGATACCAACCCCGAAAATACCACCACTCCCAATCGCAATCGATGACTGTGTCACCTGATACCCTTTTCCAAGAGGGTCTGACATGGGATTCAAAAACACATTAATACGGTCAAAACGGTAGCCTTGGTTCATAAAAAAGTCGAAATAGGCATATGGGACGATGACCAGCAGTAACAGGAGCAAGCTTTTTTTCTTAATCCCAGCCAGGAGCGAAAGAGCGTAAATTACCAAAAGGATGATGACTGACGTACCGCGATCCGGCTCGTTAAAGATGAGCGCGACCAGTACGAGAACGACGGTTAAGATTGGGAGTAGGGTGTCGCGCGCCGATTTACCCATTTCGCGGGCTTGAGCGTATTTATGTGCCGCATAGAAAATCAGTGCGAG
Organism: Chrysiogenes arsenatis DSM 11915; assembly: GCF_000469585.1. NCBI lineage: Bacteria > Pseudomonadati > Chrysiogenota > Chrysiogenia > Chrysiogenales > Chrysiogenaceae > Chrysiogenes > Chrysiogenes arsenatis. Next base: position 235,455 of record NZ_AWNK01000005.1, on the reverse strand, counting down.
TTTGGCAAATTCCGAAGGTTGTACCGAGATGGGGCCAAGAATAAGCCAACGATACGCACCGTTAATTGGTCGTTGAAAATAAACGGCAATCAGCAGAGCGATGACGACCATCAAGAGCGGAAAGGTAAATTGGCGCAAACGATCCAGCGGAAGATTTGCGCAGATAGTAAACATGACAAACCCGATGCAGAGCCATAAAAACTGCTTCTGCACGTAGTATAGCGGCGTGCCGTGTACGCGTGCCGCCGTAATGCTGGAAGCGCTCCAGACGAACACCAGCCCGATCAGGCACAGGATGAGTGTGGTGATGATAATGCGGTGCGAGACTTTCAGCACTCCGCGTCTCCGCGTCTGGTGGTTATGTTAACAGGCCACCTCGCTGAGGCTTCTGCGTCGGGTCGGCAAGGGCGCGAACCGCTTCGCTGAAGACATCACCGCGATGTGAGTAGCTGGTAAACATATCAAAGCTGGAGCAACCTGGGCAGAGCATGACGGTATCGCCGTGCACCGCTTGCCCGGCGGCAAGCGAGACCGCGTCGGCCATATCTTCGGCAATCAGTACGGTGACAACGGGTGAAAACGCTTTGTAGATCAATTCTTTTGATTCTCCAATCGCAATGACGAGTTTGCAACTTTTCGCCACTGCCGATGCCGCTGTGCGGAAATCGGATCCTTTATTGCGACCGCCGGCAATCAGAATGATATTTTTCTGCCCTTGGATTCCCTTGATCATGGCACCGATATTCGTCCCTTTGGAGTCGTCAATATAGGTGACGCCATCGTGTTCAAGCACCTTGGCCATCCGGTGTGGCAAAGAGTGGAATTCAGCAATGCCGTGTTTGATTTGCTCTGCGGTGAGTCCAAGCAAAGAAAGCGCCGCCGCCACCGCGCAGAGATTTTCCATGTTGTGCAATCCCTGTAGCGGTGAATCGCTGGCGTTCAGCGATAGGAGTTTTCCGTCGACAAAACCACGTACTTCGCGCGCATCGTATCCCAGAATGTTTGGCGTTTTCTGGCGCGGATCGGCAATAAATTGCACAACGTTGGCTTCGACTTTCCCCTCTTTGAGGTAGGCAGCGGAAAACTCATCTTCGCCATTCACAATCAACCATTCATCTTCTGTCTGATTTTTGGCGATGCGGAATTTGGTGTTGGCATATTGTTCAAAATTATCATATCGGTCAAGGTGGTCGTCGGTGATGTTGAGTACAATCGAAATGTTTGGCAGGAATGTACTGATGGTTTCGAGCTGGAAACTCGAAAGTTCGATCACCGTGACCTCATACGATTCATGTAATGTATCGAGTGGCGGTGTCCCGATATTGCCAGCCGCTACTGCCTTTATTCCATTGCGATTGAGGGCGTGTGCGATCCAGCTCGTGACGGTCGATTTCCCGTTTGTGCCGGTAACGGCGACGATTTTCCCTTCGTACTCTTGATAGAAAAGCTCGATATCGTTCGTCAACTCTTGGTCGAAGTGACGGATATCAATCCCCGGACTTGCCACAATCAGATCGTAGTTCTCCACCACTTCACGTGCAATTGACCCGGCGCCAGCAATAAGACGAGCCTGAACGTTTTCCGGCAGTTCACCCTGAAAAAAATCATCGGCAATAACGACTTCATACCCTTGAAAGCGGAGAAAACGGGCGGCACTTAATCCACTGGCGCCTGCCCCCAAGATTAACGCGGTGCCTGTAGCACGGTGTTCCACGATGTACCTCTATCTCAATTTCAATGTACTCAGCCCTACCAGGGCTAAAATTATCGCAACCGTCCAAAAGCGGACGATAACTTTTGATTCACTGAGTCCGCTCAACTCAAAGTGGTGGTGAATGGGTGCCATTTTGAAAATTCGCTTCTTCCGCAATTTATACGAGCCAACTTGTAGAATAACACTGAGTGCTTCGATGACAAAAATACCACCAATGATGGCCAGCAGAATTTCGTGTTTCGTGATAACGGCGACTGCTCCAAGGCTGGCGCCAATCGAAAGCGATCCAACGTCTCCCATAAAAATTTGTGCTGGATGCGAATTATACCAAAGAAAGCCCAGACCTGCACCACACAGGGCGAATAAAAAGATCGTTAATTCACCTGCCCCTTTAATAAAGGCGATATGCAGATATTGAGCGAATTGCGCGTGGCCGGTAATATAGACAACGATTCCCATAGCTCCGGCACAGATAATCACCGCGCCAATGGCTAACCCGTCAAGCCCGTCAGTGAGGTTGACTGCATTGGAAGACCCCGCAATGACCACCATGACAAACGGAATAAACATCAATCCAAGATCAAGCGATAACCGCTTATAGAAAGGGACAGCGAGGTTGGAAGGGAAGTCCACAAGCAGGAGTGATACGGCGATAATTATGGCAATTACGGCTTGCCCGAGCAATTTATAGCGTCCGGCCAGCCCTTTGGAGTTTTTCCCTTTAATTTTCATCAGATCGTCTGCGAGTCCAATTCCACCCGCACCAACCATCGCAAACACGACGAGCCACACGTACAGGCTGGTAATATCAGCCCATAAAATAGTTGGAATAACGGTTGCGGCGACAATCAGGATTCCTCCCATCGTTGGGGTTCCTTTTTTGCTCTGGTGACTTTCCGGGCCACAGTCGCGGATGAATTGCCCAAACTGGTATTTTTTCAGCCAGGCAATCAGGGTTGGCCCGAGCAAAAAGCAAATCAACAGTGCCGTGATCGCGGCATAGATGGCGCGAAAGGTAATATATTTGAATACATTGAAGACCGCGTAGGTATCCGCGAGGGGATACAAAAAATTATACAGCATGCAATTTCTTTCTCTTTTCGTTCGATACTACCGTGGGGACACGTTTGGGAGCATAAAGCGCAGCATCCCGTCTCGGCAAGCGTTACGCGAGCCCTTTGCTGCGCATCCGACTCAATTTTTGATCGAGAGCGTATTTTACCACTTTATATTTATCTTCTGGAAGCACTGTGCGGACAATTTCGTCATAGAGAGCCAACTCCTGCTGGAGTTTGGCGACGGCACCGGCACTGTTTTGCGTTGCGTCATCATACTTTGCCTGCAAGCGATTGGCAGCATCGACCGCCTGATTACGCTCCGCTACCGCATCGGCCAATTTGCGCCGAATGCCATCAATCTGTTTGTCTTTTGTGTGAACCAAAAAAGCTGCTAGTGCCATCATAGCGACAAATAAAATATACCCAATTAGCTCCGAAACTCCCACACATTCCTCCCCGTAGTATTATTCATTATAACGTAACTCAAGTCCGACTTGTACCGGATCGATTTTCCCTCCGAGATCCCGCAAGGCGGTGCGCAACCCCTCCTCCACCACAGGGTGGTAAAATGGGTACCGTAGAACGTCGAAGACGGTTTTCTCTTCCTGTATTGCCCATGCTAAGAGGTGGGCTAAATGTTCGCCGCCGGGGCAGCACAGTTCGGCTCCCAGTAACGCGCCACTTTTGGCGTCGCCATATACACGAAGATGGCCATGATTGCGAGACATTACCAAAGCACGACCCTGTCCGGCAAAGGAAACTTCCCCGACCGCTACGGCGTCGCCGCGCGTTTCAAGCGCTTTCCACGGTAAGCCGACCACGGCAACTTCAGGGTGGCAGAACGTGATTGCCAGTGGTGTGCGGCGACGAAACGCCATTGGCGAACTGGCGACGGCATTATAGCCCGCAATTTTCCCTTCGTCACTTGCCTCGTGCAGAATAGGCAATTCCCCTTGAACATCGCCAGCCAAAAATATATGCGGGGCTCCTTTGATTTGCATCGTGTGACGATCAAACAGCGGAACCCCTTTGGGGTCGAGTGCCATCCCCGTAGTTTCGACACCAAGAGTATCCACGTTTGGTGTGCGTCCTTGAGCGGCCAAAATGGCGTCGACCACAATGTCGCCCCCGCTCCACGTAATCCGGTAACGGCCATCGCCGGTTTCGCTGGCGACAACATCATTGGCAAAAACGAGCGTAAGTTCTTTACCAAGAGTGTCAACGGCCACTTGATTCACGACAGGATCACTCAACCCTGCAATGCGCCCCGAACGGCCAAAGGCCGTTGTATGAACCCCAAGGCGGCTGAGCGCTTGCCCGAGTTCTATGCCGATAACACCGACTCCCATCACCGCTATCGATGATGGGAGTTTTGGTAATTCAAATATTTCATCACTGGTGAGTACCGGCTTGGTAAATAAGCGCCATGCCGCGGGGATGATGGGTCGTGAGCCGGAGGCAATGATAATCTTTTTCGCACGAATAGGCTCGCCATTGACTTCTAGCGTATGCGCATCAAGAAAACGGGCTCGACCCGTGAGCAACCGTTCGTCGCCGATCTTCTTGACAGTTCCGCCAAGGACACCACGCACAAAGCGGTCGCGGAGCTGACGGACGTGGTTCATGACCTGGGCCGAATCGACATGGAGTGCTTCGGCGCCGTGAATGCCGAGTGAAGCGAACGTGTGGCGGCGATGGAAATCTTCTGCGACTTGAATCAATACTTTCGATGGCATGCAGCCGACGCGGGCACACGTGGTGCCATGCGGGCCATCATGAATCACGACAATGTTTTCTGTGGTGCGCACGGCCTGACTAAACGCGCCTAGGCCAGCCGAACCGGCACCAATAATGGCAATATCTACTTGTTTCATGTGGTGCTTCTTTCTGGGGTAAACTGTGGTGCAGGGCGGCCAATATGGTAGCCCTGCACGTAATCTATGCCAAGCGCCAAACAGAGTTGCAGTGTGGTTTCATCTTCTACAAATTCGGCAACTGTTTCAATATTCAGCTCCTTGGCGAGCGTTACGATACTTTTTACAAAGGCATGATCTTTCGGGTCGCGGTGCATATTGCAGATAAACTCCCCTTCGATCTTCAGGTAGTCGATCGGAAAGCGTTTGAGGTAATGGAACGAAGAGAATCCGGAACCGAAGTCGTCGATGGCAAACTTAAACCCTTTATGGTTCAACTCTCCTACTAATTTTTCGACAACATTGAGGTTTTTGACCGTCTCGCGTTCGGTAATTTCAAAGACGATTTGCTCGCGCGCAATAGCATATTTTTGCGTGAGGCGGACCATAATCGGTAAAAATTCGCCTACCACAAATGACCGTGGCGAGATATTCACGAAGAGCTTTCCGGTATAGCCTGTGCGCTGGATAATCTCAAACGCCTTCTCCATGAGAATAAAGTCAAGCTCGTGAATGATCCCCATATTTTCGGCGACGTGGATGAATTCGCCAGCCACCATCATGCTATTGTCGATGTCGATCCGCATGAGCAATTCATGAATAGCGATTTCGCCGGTGGCGGTCACCTGAATTGGTTGCATGAACGGGATGACGCGTCGCTCACGCAGGGCTGCCATGACGATGGAAACTTTTTCTCCCGCCAGCTTGAAGGCTTCGATAATGTCTTCTTCGCCTGGGGTTTTGATGGAGTTTTTCCCCTCAGATTTTGCGCGGTACATCATGTTATCCGCAATCAAGAAAAGGTCTTTCCCCTCGGTGGCATGTTCGGGGAAGGTCGCTATACCGAGCGATACCGTGGTGGCGATTTCTGCACTGGCATCTTCGATGCTCAGGCGATATTCGGCAACCGCTTCCTTGACGCGATTTGCAATCGTAATGGCCTGATTATTGTCGGCTCCGGTCAAGATCGCAACAAATTCGTCGCCGCCATACCGTGCCAGAATATCTTCATTGCGCAGTTCGGTGCGGATGATCTTCGCAAATTGCTGCAAAAACTTATCGCCAATGAGATGTCCGTGCATATCATTGATGTGCTTGAAGTTATCGCAATCCACCACCAGCAGTGAAAACGGTATTTTGTGTCGTTCTGACCGTTTTACTTCATAGTGCAGCATTTCCCAGAACACGCGCTGATTAAAGAGGTGAGTCAGTGGGTCGCGTGTGGCGTAGTATTCGATTTCCTGGGTGTATTTGTGGAGCGCTTTGGCAGAGCCAACGACGTTGATAAGTGTGGTCAGGACGCTTTCAATTACGATAGTGCGAATGTTGTCGCGATCCGGCACTGACTGCACTCCGATGCCAACGGTTCCGCCGATTTTTGGCGCATTGAGGAGAAGCGATTTTGTTTGCAGTTCGATATCTTCTGCGCTCAGGGGGACGAGGCAACGCGATTGGTCGCAGACGTTGTGGTTAATATCGACCTGAATGGTATGCGCATAGGCTTCGTTGCCGCGAATCCGCTGTCGAATAAATTTTTCGAGCAGATCTTTGGTTTCATTTGTGGGCACACCACGCCAGAAGACCTCTATTTCGTAAATATCATCATCAATCTTGAAAATCGTAAACATAGCATAGGCTTCGATAATGGTATTGATATCGAGCAGCAGTGCCCGGACAAAGTCTTTCCAGTCTTTGATGACATCTGAGGTGATAATAAACTTTTCCAGTAGCCGCATCTCGAATTCCAACACGCTTTTATCGATGGAGATATTGCGTAGGCGGCTAAAGAGGAAGACAAACTGATCAAAAACGGCGTTGAGCTCAACCAAACCGAGGTTCACATTACTAAATTCCAGCTCTTTAATATCTTTGAGTGTATTGGCTTTCTCTATGGAGTCACTGAGTTGTCCGAGTGATCTTTTCAGGCGACGCAGAAAGAGGTGGGTTAAAAACCACGCGATAACCATGGGGATCGGAGAGGCGTAGAGTAGATGTATAAAGTACTGACGGTTGCTTTCCGCCAAAACAGGCGCAATTCTGTGGGTTAACTGCACACCGGCAATCGACGCACCGCTTTCCTTGCGGAAAAGGTAGAGCAATTCGTATGATGCTTCGCCCTGCCGTTCGTGCACGGTGAGCAGGTCGCCTGAATAGGTTGTAGTGTAATCAGAAAGCGTTGCCGGAGCTTGCTTGAGGGGAGCGACTTGAAAAAAAGGGTCGCTAGAGTTTGTAGCGGGTAAATCGCGAATATAGGCTTCCATATTAAAGTCGGGCGTGGTGTTTAAGTGCCGTCGCAAATCGTGGGTAATGTGCTGTTCGAGCGACTGTCCTGCACGATTTTCACGCGCCACAATAACGCGATCAAAAAAATTGACGCTGGCGATATAGACGATGAAGAACATCAAGCAGGTAACCGCAAAAGAGACTACAAAAAAAAGCGGTTTGATAAACTTCATCCGTCCCTCCCTCCGAGTAGTGGGATCGATAGTCGAGTGCTGTTTTGTCATACAATGCGCGCGCTAACGCTCAGTCCGTGGGCATCAAGCCCTTCCATAGCGGTGAGTGTGGCAACATCTTTGGCGACGGCGGCCAAGCCTTCTGGCGTATAGGCAATAATCGATGAGCGTTTGACAAAATCATCAAGCCCCAGCGGACCGAAGAAGCGCGCCGTGCCGCCCGTAGGGAGTACGTGATTTGGGCCGGCAATGTAGTCGCCAACGGCTTCAGGGGTGAAGTGCCCCATAAAGATCGCGCCGGCATTTTTTATGCGGTGCAGGATGGAAAAAGGATCATTGATGGCGAGTTCTAAGTGCTCAGGGGCGATTTGATTGGAAAGTTCGCAGGCGGTGTTGATGTCTGGCACGGTAATAATGGCACCATAGTCATCAATACTTTTGCGGGCAATTTCCGCGCGTGGGAGCCGTTGGAGTTCGTCTTCCACCGCCGCTGCGACGGCGGTCGCGAGCGCGTGAGATGGCGTCACAAGGATCGACGAGGCCATCTCGTCGTGTTCGGCTTGCGAGAGTAAATCAATCGCCAAGTGACGCGGATTAGCACTTTCATCGGCAATAATGAGGATTTCGCTCGGGCCGGCGATCATATCGATATCAACCGTGCCGAATACCATCCGCTTGGCGGTGGCGACATAAATGTTGCCTGGTCCGACGATTTTATCGACACGAGAGATGGTTGGGGTGCCGTACGCGAGTGCGGCGACCGCTTGGGCGCCGCCAATGCGGTACACTTCGTCGACACCGGCAATCTTCGCAGCCGCCAGCACAGCGGGATTCCAAATCCCCTGTGGCGTTGGTACGACCATGGCGACGCGCGGAACACCGGCAACTTTCGCAGGCAGAGCGTTCATCAGGACGCTACTCGGGTAAGCGGCTTTCCCGCCAGGGACGTAGATTCCTACGGCTTCGAGTGGTAAGAAACGCTGGCCGGTCAGATTGCCGTGCGCATCTTGATCAAACCATGTTTGGCGTACTTGACGGGCGTGAAAGGCACGAATGTTAGCGGCGGCATTTTCTAATGCCAGACGTTCTGGTTCGGGCAGCGCATGGTAAGCAGCGTCAATCTGTGCTTGTGGAATGCGAAGACCGACCGTCGCAAGGTCAATATGGTCAAACATGTGTGTATAGCGTTGTAGAGCCTCGTCGCCATTTGTTTTGACATCCTGAAGGATAGCGCGAACACGATCTTCTACGGCATGATCCAATTCGGCACCGCGCTGTAAAATACGATTAAGGTGCGTTGGAAATTCGGCAGCATCGCTCGAAAACATGGCAATCATATGTGTATACTCCCGTATGTGTCTCAATTCGTCACAGAGTAGCAGAGCGGCTAGCGAAAATCAGCTGAAAAATCGGTTGTTTCCAATACTTTTCTCGCTATAATCACGGCAGTTTTTCATTCGTAACGAGCGAGTTTTTCATGCACCACACGCTTCCCACTATCGCGTTCACGCTGGGCGATGTTAATGGCATTGGGCCAGAAATTTTCCTGAAAGCCTATCCGTCTATTTGTCAACATTGTCAACCTATCGTTATTGGCGATCGCGCGGCCTTGGAATTCTACGCGGCACGCCTCAACCTTCCCATGGTTACCTGCTCTATCATCGAACCTTCGTCGCCCGTAACGCCACAACCGGGGACTCTCTGTGCTCAGGCGGGTAAAGCGAGTGCCGAATTTGTGATTACTGCCATTGAGCAAGCGATGGCGCATACTATTGATGCCATCGTAACCTTGCCGCTGAACAAGGAAGCACTCCATCTTGGTGGCTATCACTATGCCGGACATACCGAGATGTTGGGCGAGTATACTGGATCGCCAACGCAGAGTATGATGTTAGTGGGTGGCGATGTTCGTGTTGTGCTTGCGACGACTCATATCGCTCTTGCGGACGTCGCTGCGGCGATTACCCCGACCACGGTAGAGCGCGCTCTGGTGAATGCCTATGCTGGGATGGCGGAAATTGGTATCAGGAATCCGCGCATCGCCGTCTGCGCGTTGAATCCGCATGGGAGTGATGGCGGAATTTTCGGCAACGAAGAGCAGCACATTATTGCGCCAACAGTGCTGGCTTTTGATGCGGCTCATGGAACAAACACCATTGGCCCGCTCCCTGCGGATTCACTTTTTGCTCATCTTGCCGCAGAAAAATGCTACGATGCGGTCGTGTGTATGTATCACGATCAGGGGTTGATTCCGGTAAAAATGGCGGCTTTCGGTATGGGGGTCAATATTACACTTGGGCTTCCGATTATTCGCACCAGCGTTGATCACGGCACCGCGTATCCCATTGCCGGAAAAGGGATCGCGCGCTATGAAAGTCTGCTGCAAGCAACAGAATATGCTATTCGTATCATACGGTATCGCAGGAGCGTTTATGTTAGATAAGGTTCTCGACAAACGAATTATCTCCCGTCTCGATAAGTTTGAACCACTTCCTGACGTCCTGCGCCGACTGCGCGACGAAATCGCGCGACCGAATACCGATCATGCCCAAGTAGCCGCTATTGTTCGTGAAGATCCAGTTATTTATGGCCGTATTATGAAGCTTTCCAATAGCTCATCTGTGGGTGCGAAGCAGCAGATTCGTTCTATCGAACAAGCGATATCGCTTGTTGGGCTAGATTTCGTCGAAAAGCTGGTTTTTTCCCTTTTTGCGGCACAAACGCTCTCCGGCGCGTACGCAAATTTTCAGGGGGAAGCGAAAGGGCTGGTAAAGCAGTCTATTGCAACGGCGGTTATTGCTGAAAAACTGGCACGTTTGTTGAAAATTCAGCTCGCAAACGAAGCCTACAGCGCCGGGCTCATGCACGATATGGGGAAGATTGTCCTGAATGGTTTTATGAAGCCGAAACAATCAGAATTAAAACAGATGATTTGCGAGGATGGACTCCATTTTTCTGAAGCGGAGCGCACCCTGTTTGGCATTACCCATGCGGAACTTGGCAGCGAAATTTGTCGCAAATGGGAATTTTCAGACGCGACACAGTGCGCAGTGCGTTATCACCACGATCCTTTGACCTTGCTCGGTGTACCAGACGTTGCACTCGCTACCAAGCAACTGGTTGCGGTGATTCACATTGCAGATGCGATGGTGAACTCATTGTTGATACGGACGCTCGCCGATATTGAACGTCAGGCGTATCCTATGCACTATGAGGTGATGGAATTCCTCGCAATGGACGAAAAAACCACGGAACAGTTTTTTGAAATGTGCCGCACCACGGTTGAACCAATGCTTGCCGAGTTCTTAGGGATGATGGAGTAGCGGATGCGGAAAAAAACTCATGGCGATATTACGATTCTCTATCCGACCGGTTTTTTAGATAAATACAATGCCCGCGAAATCTTTAATTTCGATCTTTTTGATTCCATTACTACAGCAAAACTTTTGATTAATTTTCAGGAAGTAGCGTATCTGAACTTCAATGTGATTACCCATATTGATGCGACGATGCGCGGCTATGCGGAGCGCTTTTCCCACGTATGCTTATGCGCGCTGCGCGGACCGTTTATGAAGGGAATTATGGGGCATGAATTTGTCAGCGCGATCAGCGTATATCCTTCGGAAAATGAATCGCTTATCATTATGCAGGAATCGGCGGTGGACGAGGTCAAGAATATCCTGATTACTTCCACTGACGCGTACGCTGCCAACAGTATTGCGCTTGATCTCAAGTCCAAAGGGTATCAGGTTGTCCTTCAGGATGATGTGAAAAATTCGTTGCCGAACAGCGGCGAAGCGAGCCCAAAGTATGATCTGACGATTAACGATATCTCGCTCAGCCTTGGTGAAGGTGCGGTACAGTATATTTATCGCAGTGGGGTTATTTTTCTATATATCGAAGAAGGGGTGCTTGATGTTACGGCCAAGGAAAAAATTGATTTCCAGTTTGTTGTAGAGAATATCAAAATCGGCCATAAGCATATTGCGCTTAACTTTTCAAAAGTGATTCACATCAATACGAATGGTTTTAATCACCTCAAATGGGTGTGTGAAAATGTGGAAAAGAGCGGTGGGCATTTATGCCTCGTTCAGTGTCCCGATGCCGTGCGCCGCGTGATTGAAAATATCGACCCGTTTATTCAACTGCAATTTTTTAAAACCGAAGATATGGCGATATCGTTTCGCAAAACGTACGCTCAGCAGGCGGGTGAAAAAGAAACCGAAGTGGTGTACGACCAGAACCGAAATAACATTCGCGCGTTAATGTCTTCGCCAAAGTGTACTGATTATCTTAACTCGTTTATTTATGGTACTGTCAATACGTTAAAGGCCATCACCAGCATAGATTTTGTGAAAGGAAAACCGATAGTAAGTCAAAACCGGCGCGATCTGGTGGATGCTGTCAGTGGTCGGAAATTAGTGGCGATTGGTTTTCATGGTGATATTTCGGGCATGATCCTGCTCGCTATCGCGCAAAAAACGGCGCATCATGTGACGCAGCAGTTTGTTGGCGGCACGGTTCCGGCAACTGAGTTTGACGATGCCCTTATGGAAGTGTTGAACATTGTCGCGGGGAAGATCAAAAAACATGCCTACGAATCCCCAAGCCGCATTCGCTTTCGCATTACCTTGCCGCATATTCTTACGGAAGAGGTCTTTCGCGATTCGTATAATATCTCAATGTCTATTCGGCTTCCGTTTACATCGACATCAATGGGGAATATGGATATATGCGTATTTTAATGGATAAACGATGAAAAGCGCCCGTCAATTGCTCCACGATGCAGGGCTTTTCGCGAAGAAGCGTTTTGGGCAGAATTTTCTGGTTGATATGTCAGTGGTGCAGCGGATTGTCGATGGGTCGCGCGTGACATGTGAAGATGCGGTATTGGAAATTGGCCCCGGCTTGGGTGTCATGACACGCCTGCTTGCCTCGCGCGTCAAAACCCTATACGCCCTTGATGCCGATCGCGATATGATTGCGGAACTGGAAGCGAGCGAATTGGCGCAAATGCCGCATGTCTCGATTCTTCACGGCGATGCGTTGCGCTATCCTTTTGACGCCTTTCCAACGCCGCTCCATGTTGTGGCGAATCTGCCGTACAATATATCGAGTCAGGTGTTAATCCGTTTTCTGGAGTGTCAGACTCAGATTGCTTCCTTTACGGTTATGTTGCAAAAAGAGATGGCCGATCGTTTGCTGGCACCTCCTGGTGGCAAAGATTACGGCCCGTTGGCGGTGTACATGGCACTGTACTGTGAGATGGCTCCCGTGATTAAGCGGATTGGACCAAAATCATTCTATCCACCACCCAAAATTGACTCGACGGTGATACGCGGGGTCATGCGCACCAACGTTACGCTACCGCCATTTGCATTTATGAGCCAATTAGTACGCCAAGGGTTTTCGCAACGACGCAAAACAATGAATAATGCGCTTAAAGGGAGTCCGTTTGTTGCCGAATGGCAACGGGGAGCCGCCGCGATTGGCGTCTCCCCGGATGTGCGTGCAGAAACCATTACTCCCCAGCAATATGCGATGCTGGCGGAGTTCTATCAACGAGAGCTTACTTTACCAAGCCAGCTTCCTTAAAGTAGCGTAATGCGCCAGGATGCAGTGGGATGGTAATGGCATCAGATGCCATTGATTCTTTTGTCAAATGTCCAAGTGCCGGATGGAGCCGCTTAAAGTTGTCAAGTCCTTCAAATACGGACTTTACAAGTGCATAAGCAACGTCGTCAGACATGCTGGCTGAACCGACGAGCAGAGCGCCTACGCCAAAGGTTTTCACATCATCGGCATTGCCACGATACATGCCGCCGGGAATGGTGGCCGTACGATAGTAAGGGCGCTCGGCAATCATTTTTTCAACCGCCGCTCCCGCTACTTCAATCACAACGCTGTCGCAGGCCGTTGTTGCTTCTTGAATTGAGCCGTTTGGATGGCCAACGAAATAAACCATCGCATCAATCTGGTTGTTACACAGCGCGATGGATTGTTCAGAGGCCTTGAGGTCAAACGTCGCACTGAATGCCGAATGATCCCATCCAAGAACACCAAGTAATACGTCCATCGAAGCCCGCTGTCCGGAGCCCGGATCACCAATACTGACACGTTTCCCTTTCAAGTCAGCAAATTTCTTTGCTTTGGCGTCCGCTCTGGCAATAACGGTAAAGGCTTCTGGGTGAATCGAAAACAGAGCGCGTAATTCCTTGTTTGGTCCCTGATCCGCAAAGCGGTCAGTGCCGTGATAGGCATGGTGCTGCCAATCAGATTGTACAACCCCTACGTCAAGTTCATTCGAACGGATGCTGTTCAGGTTGTAGATGGAACCACCGGTTGACTCTACTGTACACCGCACTCCATGCTCGGCGCGTCCTGCATTGACCAAGCGGCAGATAGCACCACCGACGGGATAGTACACCCCAGTTACGCCTCCGGTTCCAATCGTAATGAATTGCTGTTGCGCGGGTTTTTGGGCCATAACGGCGGGTGCTGTTACGAGAGACGCAGCAATGGCAACTCCGGCGATCAACGATTTCGACACGAAATTTGTCAGCTTCATAGGCTCCTCCATGTGGTTTGGTGAATACAATAGAACAACATTATTGAGGGAATAGTATGCCAGGGCGCGTGCTCCGTCAATACACAAAGCGCGTGCGTAAGCCCTAGAAGGGAAAAATGGTATCAGAAAATTGAAAGACCCGATTTTTCGGTGAGTAGTTCAAGTGCCGCTGTGCCAGCGAGCGAATTGCCGCTTTCGTTCAGGCATGGAGACCAGACGCAGACGCTAAAATGGCCGGGGAGCACGGCAATAATGCCACCACCAACACCGCTTTTGGCGGGCAATCCGACGCGGAAAGCAAAGTCGCCAACGGAGTCATACGTGCCACACGTCAGCATCAACGCATTGAGCCGTTTGGTCAGGGCTGGTGAAACAACGCATTCGCCGCTTTCAGGCAAGATGCCACTATTGCACAGGAACAGGCAGGCGCGTGCGACATCAACGCAGGTCATCGACATTGAACAATGGTGGAAGTAGGCATCAAGAACCGCATCGGGTGAGTTATTCAGGTTACCAAAACTTTTGAGGAAATTTGCCATGGCATAATTGCGAAACCCGGTGGCCTGTTCGGATCTCGCCACGGCGAGGTCAAAAACAACACTGCTGTTGTTACATAAGCCGCGGACGAAATGGAGCACTTTCAACTTGGCGTCTTGTAATCGACTGAGAATAATGTCGGTGACAACGTGCGCACCAGCGTTAATAAACGGATTGCGCGGAATGCCCCGTTCTTGTTCGAGCTGGACAAGAGAATTGAAGGCACTGCCTGAAGGTTCGCGCCCAAGTCGTTTCCAGACGTCATCACCCACCAGTTGCAAGGCGAGGGTGAGGGTGAACACTTTTGATATACTTTGGATGGAAAACGGGATGGAGGCATCACCCGCACAGTAGGTGCGACCATCAGGGGTGCACAATGCCATGCCAAAATGGTTGGCATCAACGCGCGCGAGCTCCGGTATGTAGGCGGCAACTTTGCCTTTTCCAATGTGCGGTGAGACTTCACGGGCAACATCGTCGATAATTGGTTGCCAGCTGATCATGCCGTGCCCATGTCTTACGCGCGCGGTGCGATAGTGCCACCGCAGACAACGACTCGCGCCTCATTGTAGACCACGGCAGCTTGTCCAGGCGTGACCGCTCCAAGGGCTGGTTCGTCGGTGGTGATCCGTATATATCCTTCGCGGCTTGGGTGATGCTCGACAGTGCACGGGGAAGGGGTGGAGCGGTAGCGCAGTTTCACGCTGCCACGTAACGGAAGATCGAGTGGGTAGCCATATTGCCAGTGGAGTTCGCCAACGGTGATTTCGTTCGTCGCAAGGTGTTCAAGTGTGTCGAGATAGATGGTATTGGTTGCTGGATCGATGTATGTAACGTAGAGCGGTTCGCTGTAGCTCACACCAAGTCCTTTGCGCTGACCTACCGTATAATTCCAAATTCCTTGGTGTTCACCGAGGACTCGCCCGCTTGACGCATGCAAAAAAGATCCTGGTATGTTCACGGCACCGAGCTCTTGCAAAAGAGCACGGTAGTCATCGTTCGGGACAAAACAGATTTCTTGCGATTCGCTTTCGTCGATAACGTTGTACAGGCCGAGTGAGCGCGCTTCTGCTTTAATATTATACTTATGCGCATTGGCCAGCGGAAACAGGAGCGAACGGAGCGTTTCGCGTTCTACTGCGTAGAGAAAATAGGATTGGTCTTTGGTCGGATCGTCCGCCATTGAAACGCCAACGCGGAGATTGTCATCGGAAGTGACGATTTGGGCGTAGTGCCCTGTCGCTAAATGCGTTCCTCCGTTGGCGCGAACGGCATTAAAAAAGGCGCCAAGCTTTATGTGTCGGTTGCATTGCACGCAAGGATTCGGGGTACGGCCAGCGAGGTATTCGCGCTGAAAATAGTGAACCACGGCCTCACGAAATGGTGATTCAAGGTCGATGATATGGTGTTCGATGCCGAGAAAATCGGCGACACGACGTGCATTGTTGAGCATAGTTTGTTTCTTGTGCTGGTCGGGGTTCCAAAGCGACATGGTATACCCCTGAACGGTGTAGCCATAGCGTTGCAGCACTTTAACCGACATGGAACTGTCAACCCCGCCACTCAGCGCAACGCCGACATGGGGAGTGTGTGAAGAGAAGATACTCACTGACTAGGAACCAACATTCCAATTCAAGGCCAGCACTAAGGCGTACATAAGGCTGGAAAGTACAATCGCAATTTTCATGGCGCAACTCCAATTAACGTATATATGATTTTACCGTTTTTTGCGCTGGGGGGACGTTGTGCTTATCGTCCCTATCCACTGGCGAGTTAAGCTTTTTCTCGTCTCGGATAGCGTTTTGTGGCGGCGTAGATATAGCACTCTTTTCATCATTGTCCATCACTATATTTTCTATGGTCTGTAAACTTTCTTCGTAGCGCTGTTGTTGTTCAATTTTTTTAACTTTTTGACGATAAAATGGCTTTTTGAGTCGCCCCCAAACAAGACTATGCCATGAGATAGGTTCGGCTTCTGTTTTTCTCTGAAACCCGCTGGGAAAATCGATTAATACGAGAAATGCAAAAATTCCTAGCAAGAAGTGTACCACAAGAGAACCCGTGTGCCCTAAGTAGAGCGTGCCTGCCTTGGTAAGCTCTTCTGCAAGCAATCCGCCGGCATGCACTTCGGCTGGATATAAGGGGTCGGCTGGGAAAATTATTCCTGTCAAAGCGCTGATGCAGAGGAAAAAGACTATCACAGCCACAATGCGACGGCCGATTTTACGCTTGACCACGCCTGCTACAACTGTGGCGGCACCAGGAAAAACCAGACGATAGATAATAATTCCAATCGCAAACGGAATAAGCCAACTGTTAACGCCAAAGAAATGGATCAGAATATCGGCAATGTTTGCCCCAATGTAACCGCCTGCATTCTGAATTTCACGCGCTACGTAGGGGAAAAAGGCTTTGGAAAAAGTGGGATCATAGCTGTGATACGTGCCAAGACTTAACGAAATATAAATACCAAGACAACTCAGTGCAAAGATGAGGAGCAGGCGACCATTCATAGGGCATTACGACACAAGGGCGTCACTCAAAAGCACTAAAGAAGCCAACACGACACAATAGAGAGAAAACCAGTAAAACTTTCGTGCCGTAAGGAGTTTCATCACAAGAAAGATAGCGCCTAAGCCGGTAACAAAGGCGGCCAGCGTTCCTGCTCCATAGATGATCCATGTTGACGTGTCGGGAAGTTCGGCGACGTCACGCAGTTCAAGGACAAGCGCGCCTAAAATAGCCGGTATGCTGATAAGGAAGGAGAAGCGAGCTGCGGTCTGGCGGTCTATGCCAAGCAATGTTGCGGCGAAAATGGTCGAACCGGAACGCGAAATCCCTGGTGTAATGGCGCACCCTTGTGCTATCCCGATCACCAGCGCATGCCAGAGTTTCATTTTTCCGACACCGTGGTCAGCCCACGCAATACGATCTGTGGCCCACGTTAGGAGTGCCGTTATGTACAACATCGACGCCACAAAAGTAAGGTTCCCAAAAAGAGCGGCAAACGTGTCCTTAAACGTAAATCCAATGATAGCGGTAGGGATCGAGGCGACAATGATAAAGCCTACCATCCGCTTCGACTCGTCCATTTGTATTGAAAGGCTTGTCTCGAAAAGGCTTACGCAGGCGTAGAGCAGGCGGAAAATTTCTTCCCGGAAATAGACCATAATGGCGAACAGCGTCCCGACATGGAGCATGATGTCAAAAAGCAATGCGGGCTCTTGGATTTCCAAGTAGTGTTGCCCGATAACCAAATGCCCCGAAGAGCTGATCGGGAGAAATTCTGCCAGCCCCTGAAGAATGCCGAGTAAGATCGCTTCTACCATCGTCATGTCGCTATATCTCCACGATAACTGGCAAGACCATAGGCTTGCGGTCAATTCGCTTTTTGAGCGATTGCCGCAGGGTTTTGCGCACTTCTAGTTTAATTAAATTCCACTGCCCTTTCATTTCTGTTGGCGCTTCTTGGAGGAATGTCAATACATCCTTCTCCAGTTGGGTGCGGATATGAGCGGCAATTTCAAAGCCGCAGGTTATGATATGCGGGCCATCAAGAATCGCGCCATCCTGCTGTCCAATGGCAACATGAACAACGACAACGCCGTCACTGGCTAAGGAGCGTCGATCCATCAGGAGTGGCTCTTCAACATCCTCCATGCCGCGACCATCGATAAAGACACGGCCATTTTGTACTTCAGGAAGGAGCTTGGCTCCTGTTTGGTCAAATTGGAGTGGCAGACCGTTACGCAGGATAAAGACGTTGTTCTCGGCAATTCCCACCGCTTTTGCGAGTTCAGCGTGATGGTGCAGGTGACGATATTCGCCATGAATGGGAATGAAGTAGTGCGGACGAACGAGATTGATCATGGTTTTGAGTTCTTCTTGGTAGGCGTGACCAGAGGCGTGAACCATACGCATCTTATCGTAGACAACCCGTGCTCCGCGCATGAAGATTTGATTGATCAGCTTCGACACACTCCGCTCATTGCCTGGAATGGTTTTTGAAGAGAAAATAACCGTATCGCCCTGTTTAATCTTAATGTTGGCGTGGTTATCTGTCGCTATACGGGTCAATGCCGCATACGGTTCACCTTGAGAGCCGGTGGTGATAATCAGCAGCTTTTGTGGTGCCATCCCTTTCACATCGCGTATGCTGACGACATCTTCGTCGTTATACGTCAGGTAGCCTAACTCTCGCCCGAGAAGGGCGTTGTTAACGATACTGCGTCCGTCAAAGGCTACCTTACGTCCTTGCCGTTTGGCAATATTTAACAGGGTTTGTATGCGGTGGATATTTGAGGAGAATGTTGAGGTGACAACTTTCCCTTTGCATTTACTGATTTCATCGTCCAGTGCCGCTTCAACGCCGCGTTCCGTCGGGCTGCACCCAGCCGATTCCACATTCGTCGAGTCAGAAAAGAGAGCGAGCACCCCGTTGTCGCCATAACGGGCAAATGACGCGAGGTCGATCACTTGATGGTCAACGGGCGTATGGTCGATCTTGAAGTCGCCGGTGTGAATAATCACGCCACTTGGCGTCGAAATGGCTAAGGCACACGCATCGGCAATGCTGTGATTCACGCCGATAAATTCAACGTCAAATTCATTGACACTGACGCAATCTCCCGGTGCGACGCAAATTAACTCAACCGCATTTTCCAGATTACGTTCTTTCAAGCGGTGAGTAATGAATCCAATGACGAGTTTTGTGCCAAAAATTTTCAGTCCGGGAATGTGTCGGACGAGAAACGGGATGGCGCCGATGTGATCTTCGTGACCGTGGGTAATGAAGAGCCCTTGCACTTTGGTGATATTTGCGACGAGATAACTCATATCGGGAATGACAATGTCGACACCGAGCTGCGTGTCTTCCGGAAACATCAGGCCGCAATCAACAATAATCATATTGTGGCGGGTTTCATAGCAAGTGAGGTTAAGGCCAATTTCTCCCAGTCCGCCGAGCGGGGTAACCTTCACCCCTTTCACATTTTCGCTGCTCGTAATTTTACTAACTTTTTTTTTATCCTGTCTCATGATTTTGATACGTATTCCTTAACGATTTATTTGTTGTTCCATTCACTATGCACTACTGTATGCAACGAAACGCTCAACTGATTTTTCAGCAGAAACATCCAAACGTATAGCATTCCTCAACCCAGAACTAAAGGGTATTCTTCACGAAAGGGGCAAATTGCGCGGTGAAGGTAGTGTTGAATGCTACGATTACCGTCCCTTATCAAGGTAACGAACTTTCTGTAACTTGATGTACATCAGGGCGGTCATTACCGCATCGCCAACAGCATTATGCTTTGCCAGTGCAGGGAGTCCAAGATCGGTCATAATGGAGTCAAAACGAAGGTCTACATTTCCTTGGGGAATCATAGCGATTTTCTTATCATAGTATAAGCCAGAAACTTCTATTTGTTTATTCGGCAAGTTGATTCCGAGGAGAGGTTTCATAACTTTATTGATCATAGCAACATCGAATTCTAAGTAATAACCGATCAACGGGCGATTGCCGATAAAGTGCAGAAATTGTTTGACTCCTTCTTCTTGGTGGACGCCGCCATCGAGGTCACAGGTCAGGATATGGTGAATGCGGATACTTTCCGCGCTAATTTCCTGACGTGGATGAAGGAAAAGCTCCAGTTTTTCACTCATGAGCACCGTATTGTCACGGATCTTCACGGCGCCAATCGAAATTATTTCGTCGACATTCGGGTTCAGTCCAGTCGTTTCGCAATCAAAAGAGACCACTTCATTGCCTGTGTACGGCTCAAAAAGAAAAGCATATTGCTCGTCTTTCAGGCGCTTGCGATTAAAGTGGGTTTTGATTTTATCAAACATCAGCGCACCACATTGATCTTAAAGTGATGCGTGATATATTTTTTAAAACGATCAACGATTTTGAAAACATCGCGCAACAGATCACGTTCGAAGTTGCTGAGTTTCTTCGGGCAAATATAATTATCAATTACCTGTCCGCGCTCATGTTTTTCGAGGTGAGCATTGAGTCGCATATTGAGCAGAAAACTGAGTGATTCAATCAGTTCGGTAGCGACGGGCGTGTCAAGGTGTCCGGCATCATTGAGTTCTTTAATTCGCTCGATCGTGTTGGTGCTGACACAACCATGCTCTAAACTCAGGCTACGAATTCCGTGTACAATCGGAAATATGGCCCCTTTTTTAATGTCAAGCCCTTCTCCATGGTCGCCCCGTTTTTCGGTGACGAATCCCGAGAAGAGTGAAAGGGGGGTTTCAAACAGTAATGCGTTCTTCGCGAAATTGGCAAAGAACAACTGGTCGTTACGGATAACCTGATTCATGATTTCGCGCAATTGTGTGTAGAGCGAATTATCGCCAGCCACAAAGCTAGCGTCGATGAGAATGGCAAAGTTCATGGCGTTATCACCACCTGGCTCGTGTACCCAGCGGCGCAGTTCGTGTTCGTACTCCGCAAGTGGTTTACACCAGAAAGGGTTCACCACCATTACCCCGCCTGGACATTCTGGGAAACCAAATGAGATAAGCGAGTCGGTGAATTGTTTGGTGATCGCTTGTATTTCAGGGAAATGGAATCCATCACGAAGAATGAGCGCATTGTCCTGATCGGTGCGCAGGGTCTGCTCTTTGCGCCCTTCGCTTCCAAGGATAATTAACGCCGAGTTTGCGATAAGCTCTGGCGGAGCAATCAGCTCAAAGAGTTTTTTGTACACTTTGCCATTCAAGTCGCCAAGCAGCTTCGTGATATGGCGCACCTTTACCCCTTGTTGTTGTAAGGAGCGGATCAAATGAGCTACGTCGGTTGTTGCGTTGCGCAGTTCTTCGACACTTTGCGCCTTTTGGATCTGCATATTCGTCAGGTGTGCTTTGGAAGAAATGGAACTCAGGAGGTCGATTTGCTCTAAAACGCCTACGGTTTTCCCGCTACGTTGCACGATTACGCGCTTTATGGAGTGCTCTATAAGGGTGAGAAGGGCATTAAAAAGGAAATCTGATTCGTCAATCGTGATGAGCTTTTTTACGACGATATAGCCGATCGGTTCGGAATAGGGTCGGTTTTTCAGTATTACTTTGTCACGCAAGTCGGTGTTGGTAACTAAACCCTCGCCGCCATCAGGGAAGCTGACAATAAGCGAATCAGATTTCTGAGCGCTCATCACCCCTACTGCTTCACCAATCGTCATGGTGTGCGGCACAATCACCGGTTGATGTATGACGCAATCGCGTACGCGGGTTGCCATAAATGAGGCGACGTCTTTATTTAAATTGCGCTCAAGCAAGGCATTCATCTTCTGGGAAAGGCTTTGCAGGAAGTAGCTTTCAAACGCAATATCGCTTTTGATCAGCTGGAGGAATACCTCTTTTTTCAGCGCAAAGCAGAGTGACTCTTCTGCCGCGATAAATTGGCTGCGGGCACGCCCTTGTAGGAGCGAAGCGGCATCAAAGCTGTCGCGTACGGAGTAGAAGAAGGAGTGATCTTCGTCATCTATTTCCTGTACCATCCCTTTGGCGATGATAAAGTAGTATTGCGGTTCAGTGCCACGCGACATGATAACGTCCTGCGGACGAAAGTATTGAACGTCGAGGCTTTCGATGACGGTATCGAAACGTTGTTCGTTCAAGGCGTTGAACGGTTCAATTTTTGAAAAAAATGTACGGTAATCAAGCGTTTCTAGTGACATGAATCCTCCTCGTGTCAGCAAGCCTCCTAGAGGTATTTTACCCCTTCTGAACCTATTCCCGTCTGAGCCCGGACAAACTGGGCTTTGAATGCTTGATGTTCGCGCCGTGCCGCTTCACTTTTGTCCGTGATGGAAAAAAACCATATTCCTGCAAAGGCTATGGGGAGTGAAAAGAGCGCTGGATGTTCCCACGGAAAGAGCGGCTGGGAAAAGCCAAAAACCCCTTGCCACACAACGGGGCCGACAAGAATGAGTATAAGTACGCTCGCCAATCCCATGGCGCCACCGATAACCGCACCGCGTGTTGTCAAGCGTGACCAGAACATGGACATAATAAGTACTGGAAAGTTTGCACTCGCCGCAATAGCAAAAGCAATACCGACAATCAAGGCAATGTTCTGATTTTCAAATGCCAACGCCAGAAGAATCGCTACGACGCCAATACCGACGGCAGCGCGCCGACTGACTGACATCAGTTGGAAGTCTGAAACTGTCCCTTTTTTGAAGACGTTATTGTAGAGGTCATGAGAGATGGCGCTCGCTCCCGCCAGCGTTAGGGCGGAAACAACCGCCAGAATGGTGGTAAATGCAACCGCAGAGATAAAGCCTAGGAAGACATCTCCCCCGACAGCATGCGCAAGGTGCAGAGCCACCATGTTTTCACCACCAAGTAACCGCCCCATATCATCCAGGTAGTTCGTATTGCGCGAGACATGGATAATCGCGGCGAAGCCGATAGTGAATGTCAGGATATAAAAAAAGCCAATAAGGCCGGTGGCATACAGTACCGATTTGCGCGCTTGCCGGGCATCGGCTACCGTGAAGAAGCGCATGAGGATATGTGGCAGGCCTGCTGCGCCGAAAATGAGCGCAATCCCAAGTGAGAAAGCTGAGATTGGATCTTGGATGAAATTCCCTGGCGCCATAATTGCCGCCCCCGTACGGTGGTTTTGCAGAGCGCGGATGGAGAGATCTTCGTAGCTGAATCCAACGAGATACATCGAGGTGACTGCAATAAAAAGTGTGCCGAGTAACAATAAGATTGCCTTGATTATTTGTACCCACGTGGTGGCGAGCATGCCGCCGTACGAAACATAGACCATCATAATGACGCCAATGATAGCCACCGCAATAGGATACGGGATGCCAAAGAGTACTTGCACCAGCTTGCCGCCGCCAATCATTTGCGCGATGAGGTAGAAGAGCACCACCGCCAGTGAGCCAAAAGCGGCAAGTGTCCGTATTGGTTTTTGCCGCAAGCGGTACGAGGCAACATCGGCGAACGTGTATTTGCCTAGGTTGCGTAACTGCTCTGCAATCAGGAAAAGGATAATTGGCCAGCCCACAAGAAAGCCCACAGAATAGATGAATCCATCATAGCCATGGAGGTAGATCAGCCCAGTAATCCCAAGGAAAGAGGCGGCAGACATGTAGTCGCCCGCAATGGCGAGGCCATTTTGCGCTGCCGAAATCCCTCCGCCCGCAGCGTAAAAGTCCTTTGCCGTGCGCGTCCGTTTCGCAGAAAAATAAATGATTACTCCCGTGATGGCAAGAAAAAGTAAGAAAAACAATGGAGATACGATGCCCGTTCCGGTGCGGGAAATTTCATACGTAATCGTTGCCCCTGCGAGTGGAGGGAGGCAAAGCAGCGATCCGCCAAGAAGGAAAGAAAGGGTGGAGCGTATCATGGGCGACTCCCCTCATCGCCAGAGTGCGAGAGTCTCTGATAGTCGTACGTCGCTTGCTTGATGATTTGCGTTTGTGTGTCAAAGTCGCGATTGGCTGATACAACATAGATGCCAGTCAAAACAAAGGCAAAACATATTACTCCGATAGCAATTGGTATGCCGATAGGGATTACCGAGTACGTGAGATATGGGACAGGTATTGCCAAAATGTCTGGGAAGAATGCAATCCCTGTCAGGAAAAGCCCATATGCCGCAAGCATTAAAAATGTGAGGGTTACGGTCAACTTTCGACGGCGGCGAACGAGATCAAGGAACGTTGGATTGTTGAGAATCATGTCGACGGTTTTGTCATCCATAGTGCACCACCCGAAAGTTCATTAAAATGGTTCGTCATCACCGCCGCCAACGCACGTGTTGTAAGAAAAGCGCGGCAGTAATTGTACCTGTAGTATTGCTTGAATAAGCACTGATTCTGTCCGCTTTCTTGGGCTGCTGTCAACTTATTTCCTTCGTTTTGCTTTGGTTGGTTGTTCCGGTTGTGAAGACAGCGACAAAGGCGTATGAATCTATTGCGAAAAATAACACAAAAACGCCGTTCTATTAAATTTACGTCAAAGATATAACTGGTAAATCTTTCTGATGCCACAAAACCATTCCCTATGTAATTTTTATGTGAGTAAAAAAACAAGCGTTGAGCCTCTAGAAATGCAGCAACTTATCGCCTGTTAGAATTATTTACTAACCACTGTTTTAATTCGTGTGTACAGTATACAATCTGAGTTTATAAGAATTTAAGAAAAAAGATTCTTGACACCAGAAATCGAACACTCTATATGTGCAGTCAAATCTAGAATGACATGTCATTTTAGATGGAGAGTTTTCGGTCGCGCTTCATTTCTCAAGATTATGAAGCCGGACACAGGTGCTCTCCTCGCTCCTAAAGAGCATCAATGCAGTTGCATTAAGCCGTGACAGTGTTCTATTTCTTCTTATTGTTCAGTGAATAAGTAAGGGATGGAGTACGCACATCAAGTAACCGTTCAGGAGGTGCGACGCGAGCAACCGGTTCCTATTATTTATTATTTTTTGCGGCGTCTCGGTGTTTCTCCACAGGGGGGCCGCCAGAGAGATACCAGCGTGAAGGAGGTGAACACGTGGCCGAAGCAGTGCAAGGCCATTGTCTCTGGTGCGGGAGTCGATTTCCCGGTCAGGCGTTTTAGTTTGACGCATTCATTATCAGGGTCACATACCTAGAAAGAAGGTGGTAGTATGGAAAATGGAAAAGATTTGGAGCTTACCCCGCAGAATTATTGGAAGGAAAACGTTCGTTTCCTCTCTATTCTGTTGGTCATCTGGTTTGTAGTTTCTTACGGCTTCGGCATTTTGCTCGTTGAGCCACTCAATGCTATCCGCGTATTCGGATGGAAGCTTGGGTTCTGGTTTGCGCAGCAGGGATCGATTTTCATATTTCTCGCATTGATTATCGTGTATGCCCGTGGCATGGCGAAACTCGACGAAAAGTATGGACTCGGCGAAGAACCTACGCTGAAAAAGAAATAAGGGGGTAAGACTATGGATTTACAAACACTCATTTATCTCTTCGTTGGAGGCTCGTTTGCCCTCTATATCGGCATCGCCGTATGGGCAAAAGCGGGCTCTACGAAAGATTTCTACGTAGCGGGCGGCGGCGTTCCCCCTTTCATGAACGGGATGGCTACCGCTGCTGACTGGATGTCAGCCGCTTCATTCATATCGATGGCCGGTTTGATTGCGTTCCTTGGTTACGATGGTTCGATGTATCTTATGGGCTGGACGGGCGGCTATGTTCTGCTCGCGATGCTTCTTGCTCCTTATCTTCGTAAATTCGGTAAATTCACTGTACCTGACTTCGTTGGTGATCGCTATTACTCTGACACGGCTCGTGTCGTTGCGGCGATTTGTACGGTCTTTATTTCCTTCACGTACGTTGCTGGTCAGATGCGCGGCGTTGGTATCGTTTTCTCGCGCTTCCTGCAGGTTGACGTAAATACCGGTGTTATCATCGGGATGTTGATTGTTTTCTTCTATGCTGTTCTTGGTGGTATGAAGGGGATTACGTATACACAGGTTGCACAGTATTGCGTGCTGATCACGGCGTATCTGGTTCCGGCGATCTTCCTTTCTATCATGACGACAGGTCACTTCCTGCCGCAAACTGGCATGGGTGCTACGGTTATTGATCCGGTAACAGGGCAGGATACTGGCGTGTACCTCCTTGATCGACTTGACGGCATTCTGACTGACCTTGGCTTCAAGGCGTACACTGAAGGAACCAAGAGTACCTTGGATCTCTTCTTTATCACCGTCGCACTGATGGCTGGTACAGCTGGTCTGCCACACGTTATCGTCCGTTTCTTTACGGTTCCACGTGTTGCTGATGCGCGTACCTCTGCTGGTTATGCTCTTTTCTTCATTGCATTGCTCTACACCACTGCTCCGGCGGTTGGGGTGTTTGCTCGTTCGAACATTATCGCAACGGTTCATAATGTTGACTATGCCGAAGCTCCAGCATGGTTTAAGACATGGGAGAAGACAGGTCTGATTAAAGTTACCAACATGCAGCCAAATGCTGATGGCAAGGTTATCCTTGATATGAGCCGTGGCGCTAAGGAAAATGCTGTTTCGGTTGACCGCGACATCATGGTTCTGG
This sequence comes from Chrysiogenes arsenatis DSM 11915, assembly GCF_000469585.1. Classification (NCBI taxonomy): domain Bacteria; kingdom Pseudomonadati; phylum Chrysiogenota; class Chrysiogenia; order Chrysiogenales; family Chrysiogenaceae; genus Chrysiogenes; species Chrysiogenes arsenatis. The sequence continues at coordinate 209,144 of NZ_AWNK01000005.1, read as the reverse complement.
CTACTCCTGAAATGGCAGGCTTGCCAAACTGGGTTATTGCTCTGGTTGCTGCCGGCGGTATGGCTGCGGCGCTTTCTACTGCGGCCGGTCTGCTACTGGTTATTTCGACATCATTCGCTCACGACATTCTGGGTAAGGTTGTGATGAAAGGGAAGATGACGGAAAAATCCGAACTGCTTGCGGCGCGTATTGCTGCGGCATTCGCGGTGTGTGTTGCCGGGCTCTTTGGGATTTATCCTCCGGGCTTCGTGGCACAGGTTGTTGCTTTCGCCTTCGGTCTTGCTGCCGCATCGTTCTTCCCTGTCATTATCATGGGAGTATTCTCGAAGCGGATGAACAAAGAAGGCGCGATTGCTGGGATGGTTGTTGGTCTGAGCTTCACCTTTACCTATATCGTTTACTGTCGCTTTGTGAATACCGACCCGTCAATCTGGTGGTTCGGTATTTCACCAGAAGGTATTGGTACACTTGGTATGCTCTTCAACTTTGTTGCATCCTACGTCGTATCCAGTATGACGGCTCCTCCTCCCCAGCATATTCAGGATCTTATCGAGGATGTCCGTATCCCAAAAGGTGCTGGCGCCGCGACTCACCACTAATATTACCACTCACGTTCCTCATTGCTTTAACCCCGGCCGTGCGCCGGGGTTTTTTTATGTCTGCCTTGAACTGATGGTGACAATCATGATCACAATGTAGTAAAGTGTCCAAAACGTTGAGGTGTAAATAAATATGAATCTTTTTAAGAAATTTATCGCGTCCCAGCGACTGAGCTTCTGGCTTATTTTCCTGTCGATCTGCATGTTCATTGGATACACGCTGTCGCAGCGGCAAACGGCACAAGAAAAATTTCTCCTCGGTTGCCTACAGGGCGATACTCAACCAAGTATTGAGCAGTGCCAATGTCTTACAGCGTATGTTTTTGAACATCTTGGTGCCACATTGGCGCTCAATGCCATGGAGCCGCATCGCATTCGGAGTAAAAGCGATCTTGAAAAAATACAATCGGTTCTCCATGCTGGTACGCAGCACTGTAATTGGTAAAGGAGAGAGGCAATGATGGCTTGGGCTTTGTGGATTCTGCAATATCTCCCATTCGGGATTGGTGTGATGCTGGTTGCGGCGTCACTGGTTGTTTATGTCAAACGCACTGACGATATCAAAGGGGTACTTCGGTTCTGGGAAGCGCGTATTGCTTTTAATCGGGATGAGTTTATCCTTAATCGGGTTGGTTTTGCGTTGATGCTCCTTGGCGTTGTTTTTCGTGTGATTTACCATATTTTTTATCTTTGATTCGGATGTCGGCTCCGTAGTGGGCGCGTGATGAAACGTTGTTCTTAGAGAGTGCGAATCAGCACGTACAAAAACGCACGAAACAGATTTTATCTGTTTCGTGCGTTTTTGTGTTTATCGTGTCTTTATGTGGAGAAGAACGATGTTTGTTTGATGTTGAAGATAGTGCGCGAAACAGTCTTACTCGCTGCGAGTCTCATGTGGCACAGTAAACAAGTCCGAAAATTCACTTCTGGTGATTATCCTATTTGCGCAGAATAAGATATGGTGCTTGTGCCATTATTTGCCGCATTAAGTATGTCCTATGAAACAAATGGTGATTTGAATTTTTAAAAACATTGTCTCGTTAATGATCTATTTGTCAATTTAATAATGAGTTATAGTTGATTTGCGTAGCTGTGAAAATAACAACGTTTTGGTAGTGATGCTTTTTTTTATTGACAGTGTGAATTTAGTGTCCTAGCATCCGCCCCGTTTTGGGGAAGCCTATTAAGTAAGGTTTGTGCCTTGTCACTCGTCCTACGATACGACTGCCCCACTCAATTAATTTTTTTGGAACTGAAGGAGTGCAACATGCTGGAGAGCGAAGTCGTCGCCAAAATTCAGAAAAACCCCAAGTACAAAGAGTTAGTGGACATGCGCAACCGTTTTGGCATTGTGCTCACGCTCATTATGCTTGCGGTGTACTACGGATTCATTATGGTCATTGCTTTCAAGAAGGACATCCTTGCGATCAAGCTTGGTGCAGGAGTTATGTCGATCGGAATACCTATCGGTATTGGAATTATTATTTTCACCATCCTCATTACGGGCTTCTATGTTCTGCGCGCGAATGGCAAATTCGATGAGCTGAACGAAGAAATTCTCAGAGAGGTTAAATAACTATGAGTAAAGTTATTGCACACGTTGTCGGGCTTCTGTTGCTCGTAGTGGGTACGGCGAGTTTTGCGCTGGCAAAGGCGACGTTTCAGGGTGAAGTGGCTCAAGCCGAAACAAACTGGACGGCTATCGCCATGTTCGGCGTGTTTATTGTTGGAACGCTTTTTATTACTAAATGGGCGGCTGGAAAAACGAAATCAGCAGCCGACTTTTATACGGCTGGTGGCGGTATTACCGGTTTTCAAAACGGTCTTGCGATTGCTGGTGACTATATGTCAGCGGCCTCTTTTCTCGGGATTTCTGCTGCGGTTATGGTGAGTGGATATGATGGTTTGATCTACTCTATAGGCTTCCTTGTTGGTTGGCCGGTTATCCTCTTCTTGATAGCTGAAAGACTGAGAAACCTCGGAAAATTCACGTTTGCAGACGTTGCGGCATACCGTTTCAAGCAGATGCCAATTCGTACCCTTGCGGCGTTTGGAACTATTGTCGTTGTTGTGTTCTACCTGATTGCGCAAATGGTCGGTGCTGGCAAGCTTATTCAGCTTCTTTTCGGGCTTGATTATCACATCGCTGTACTTCTTGTCGGTTCGCTTATGATGATCTACGTGCTTTTTGGTGGGATGACGGCGACAACGTGGGTGCAAATTATCAAAGCGGTATTACTGCTTTCAGGCGCATCGTTTATGTCGTTTATGGTTATGTATAACTATGGCTTCAGTCCTGAAGCTCTCTTTAGTGCTGCGGTTGATGTGCATGCTAAAGGTGACTCGATCATGGGTCCTGGTGGATTTATTACCGATCCGATTTCGGCGATCTCATTTGGTATGGCGTTGATGCTCGGTACGGCTGGTTTGCCGCATATTCTCATGCGTTTCTTTACCGTTCCGAATGCGAAAGAAGCTCGCAAGTCGGTGTTTTGGGCGACAACATGGATTGGATACTTCTATATTCTGACCTTTATTATCGGCTTCGGCGCGATTGTCATGGTTGGTACGAACCCGCAATTCCTTGAAGGTGGCGTATTGATTGCTGACGGCGGCAAACTCATCGGCGGCACGAATATGGCTGCGGTGCACTTGGCTACAGCGGTTGGCGGAAACGTCTTCTTGGGCTTTATTTCTGCCGTAGCGTTCGCTACCATCTTGGCGGTTGTTGCTGGTCTTGCCCTTTCTGGTGCATCCGCTATCGCGCACGACATTTTTGCCACGGTTATTAAAAAGGGTGAAGTTGACAGCGCTACAGAACTGAAGGTTTCTCGCGGAACGGTTCTTGTTCTTGGTGTTATGTCAGTTGTGCTTGGTATTGCCTTTGAAAGTCAAAACATCGCCTTCATGGTTTCGTTGGCCTTCGCCATTGCTGCATCGGTCAACTTCCCTGTTCTGTTCATGGCTGTTCTTTGGAAGGACTGCACAACGAAAGGTGCTGTTGCTGGTGGTGCCATTGGTCTTATCGCCGCGCTTGTGCTGACAGTGTTTTCAAAGTCGGTATGGGTTGATGTTCTTGGCAACGCCACAGCACTTTTCCCGTATGCTTCTCCTGCTCTCTTCTCAATTTCAGCAGCATTCCTTGGTATCTGGATTTTCTCTCTGCTTGACCGCTCGCAAGATGCGAAGAATGAAAGAGCGTTGTATCTTGCTCAGAAGGTTCGTTCTGAGACAGGATTTGGCGCCGCAAAGGCATCTGATCACTGATTGTTTTTTCTCGACTCTCTATCGCCCGATGCGGAGCAACTCTGCATCGGGTTTTTGCTTTCTTGCAACGAGAGAAAATTACAGTAGATAGCTATTTCGCCCCCTTGACAACCCTTGGGAGGTGTGGTACTTAGAACTCGCAATTGATTGTCATGAAAAGGTTTAGCTATAAGCTAAGGAGGAAAGATGACGAAGGCTGATCTGGTTGAAAAAATTTGCGCCAGCGTAGATTCTGTGAGTAAAAAACAAGCAGAAGCTGTAGTAAACAGCCTGTTCGAGTGCATTATTGATGCATTGGAAGAGGGTGACAAAGTCGAGCTTCGCGGATTTGGAAGCTTTAAGACACGTGAACGCGGCCCTCGTGAAGGTCGCAACCCGAAAACCGGCGATAAAGTAAGCGTTCCTTCTAAACGGGTACCATACTTCAAGCCAGGTAAAGAGTTGCGCGAAAAAGTTGACGCTGCTTCTAGCTAATTGGCAGCAGATCACAAAACAGTAAAAGCCCTCGGAGTCGGGGGCTTTTTTATTTCCCCGGAACGCGACTATTTGGAGAGATATATGAAATTTTCACGCTCCATGAGCGCCTTTCTTGGCGCCCTTTCGCTTGCTTTACCAGCCGCGTCGCAAGTTTCTCGCCCAACCGATAATGCTTCCATTACGCTCTATCGTGGGCAGAATTCTGTGGCAAATTTCCCTATTGCCATTTCTGTTCCCGCTTCTCGTCAGTGGACGTTCAAGTGGTACGACACGGATCGCACGTTAGCTCCAGAAAGCTTTCACCTTATTCTCCCGCCAGCGATGCAGATGAGCAATCAGCATACTATTCACATGGCGCCAACGCAGCATCGAGCGCTCCAGTGGTTGTTAGGCAAAGAGATCCGCTTTCGTGCCAACGAGGGCGAAGCAATTGTTGGCGTTGGCCGCTTGCTTGATCTCGACCCGATTCTTATCCGTTTGCCTGACGGAACACTCCGGCAGGATATTCGTGCCGAACGGATTGTTCTTGAAGATCTGCCGGACTTTTGGCACCCACACCCGGTAACAACCTGGAGTGGCACTGCTCCTGAGGGAAACTATCGTGGCGAATTATTGGCGCAGATGCAGGGTATACATTGGCAAATCCTTTATACGGCGACATGGGAAGAGGGGAAAGAAAACTCGCTCGATCTTCAGGGGTGGCTTGAAGTTACGAACCCTTCTGACCAGTGGTATCGCAATGCGCAACTTGCCTTCATGGCACAAGATACTCCTTTTGCCTCTCAGCCGCGCCCAATGGTAGCGAGTCGCAGTGTCGTGGCGAGCGAAGCCGCATCTCCCATGATGCTGGACGCCGCTGTATCAAGCCAAGCTGCTGTTGATCAAGCCGAAGGGAACACCCTTTTCACCCTTCCAGGAGCGGTCGATGTCGCGCCCGGCACCAGCCGCTTTCCGTTTCTTATGCTTCCGTCACTCGCGACCAAAACAAAACTGAGCGCAACCGCTATGCCAGTCGCGCAATACCGAGAAGGAAAACGGCTACTGCCCGTGCAGCATGACGTCGTACTTGGTACGGACAAAGATCTCCCCTTGCTCCCAGCAGGGACGGTTCGTTTGTACCGCACGGCGCGCGACACCGCGACGCTTTTGCGTGGCGAACTGCTGCTGCCGCATACTCCACCAGCCGAAACGCTGAGCTTGCGACTTGGCGAAGAGAACCGAGTGCGCATCGAAGAGATCCGCACCGAAATGGTGCGCACACAAAAGACCATGACAACTACCGCTCGCTATGACTTGCGCAATAGTCACGTTTCGTTGCGAAGCGTGACGCTCAGCGTGCCATTGCCCGTCGGGCAAAAACTGACGATCACGAGTGATTGCGAAAAGCTGGCGCCGCAGTGCCGTATGGAGCAGCCGCATGCGTCGGAGCTGCGCTACCTCATCGACTTGCCGCCTGATGTTACGGTTTCGGTCACGACACGTTACCACGTTGAACAGCCGCAATAGCGAACCGATACGCTGCGATGTGGCCAGCCGGAGCGATCAGCTTCAGCTGGCACGACAGTTGCGTCGAGAATATCGGAAAACGGGTCGATTGCGTGAGCATCGGATACGCTTTTCCCATACGCCGATCCCGCTCCATATTGGCGTCCTTGCTGAACTTGATACCGTAAGCTCTCCCACGCTCCCTGGCATCACAGGGNGGGAGGCAATGCTCGCGCGGAGCATCGCGCCATTTGCGCCGCAGTGCACTCCTGATAATACTCGTTGGAAGGCAACATCATGGAGCTTGGCAGAGATTCCTGCGCTTTGGCACTATGCGGGCGACGTTGCGCCGTATTGGAGCCTCGCGGTGGTCATATCCCGACACCCGTTGAATGCCACCGTGAGTTTCGGTATTTATCGGGTGCAAGTGCAGAGTTGCACCACGGCAACGCTCAATGCGTTACCGAATAGTGTGTTGGGAAAACACTTGAACGTGGCGGCGAGTTGCGGCACGTCATTGCCGGTCACGATTGTGCTTGGGGCGGAAGTGTCAATGCTGCTGGCGGCAGCTACGCCATTGCCGGATCATATTGATAAATTTGAATTTGCTGGATGGGCAGGGAATGCGCCGATCGCGCTGCGCTGTTCTCCCGGTAATCATCTTCCTGTCCCTGCGAGTGCGCCCATCGTTGTTGAAGGTGAAATTCATCCGGGTGAAATGGCAATCGAAGGGCCGTTTGGAAACCATACGGGCGGCTACACTATACCAGTGGCGCGCCCATTGTTCCGTATGTGTCAGATGTTTTCCGTCGCTGCTCCTTTTGTATCCGCTACGCTGGTCGGTATTCCGCCAGCCGAGAATCTTCTTTTTGGCAAAGCGTGGGAGAGACTCTTTACTCCGCTTTTGCGTGCGGCAATCCCTGGTTTTATCGAATGGCACCTCATGCCCGAAGGGGTCTATCATGGGGTCAGTGTGCTGCGCGTTGATGATACTTTTTGGGAAAGTCGCAAGGCATTCCTTGCTCAATTGGCAACCATTCCGTGGTTTCAGCGTGCCAAACTGCTTTGTTTGGTATCTGATGGAAGGGCGCTGTGTGATAAAGGTCATCTTTTTGCGCTTTGCGCAGGTGCAGATTGGTCGAGGGCGCTTTTATTGTGGGGAGATGGATGGATCTTTGATCTGAGACCGGAAATGCAAAAGGAAAAGGTTTGCCCCAGAAGGCCAGTTATTCTCGGGGAAAAAGAGTGGAAATTGCAAAGCCCAAGGTGGTGGCTCTGGAGAATGATTAACCACGGATTGGCGCCGGATCGACTAAAAGTGCGTAATGGACGGTTGATTATTGACGCACGGTTGCCACACGGGTGGAGGGGGATAACCGACTGACAGTCAAAAACCACTCGCACCTCAACGTGTATTCTGACATTATGAGTAATTCACGGAACTGATCACGTTCCGTAAGAGTTTGACTCAGGAGGCGTGAACATGGCACGCAAGGCTACACTTCAGCGGAAAACCCGCGAAACCAATATTACGCTGACGCTCGATTTTGATGCGACTGGCGGTGCGATTAACACTCCGGTGGGGTTTTTCAACCACATGCTGGAATCATTTGCGAAGCACTCTGGCTGGTGCTTGACAATAGAAGCCGCTGGCGACACGCACGTTGACGATCACCACACTGTTGAAGACGTCGGCATCTGTCTTGGGCTAGCGCTCAAGCAAGCCATCGGCGAGAAGCAAGGGATGGCGCGTTTTGGGAGTGCGACGATTCCGATGGATGAGGCGCTCGCCGAAGCGGTCGTTGACTTTGGTGGGCGAGGTTATTGCGTCGTCAATGGCCTGCCGCGCGAAGGGACTATCGGCACATTTGCTGTTGAATTGACGCATGAGTTTTTTCAGGCGTTGGCGATGAGCGCCGAAATGAATCTTCATCTTAACGTTCGCTATGGTAGCAATCGTCACCATATAGTCGAAGCGGCGTTTAAAGCGCTCGCGCATGCGTGTCGTCAAGCGGTCATGGTTCGTGCTGGTTCGAGCGAAATCCTTTCGACGAAAGGGACGTTATGATTGGCATTATCGACTATGGCATTGGTAACCTCCGTAGTGTGCAAAAAGCTTTCGAGATTCAAGGGGTAGAAGCGGGTCTTTTTCGTGATCGCACCGCGCTTGAGCAATGTGAAAAACTGATTCTCCCTGGTGTCGGGGCGTTTGGCGATTGCATGGCGGCGTTGCAAAAGGCTGATTTAGAGCCATTGGTGCGTGACTGGATTCGTAAGGAAAGGCCTCTGTTAGGAATTTGCGTTGGTATGCAGATGTTGCTGGAATGTTCGTATGAATTTGGCGAGCACGCTGGGCTGGGCATCATTACAGGCTCTGTTCGCCCGTTTCGTGATCAAGCGACGACTGCAGGTTTAAAAATACCGCAAATGGGTTGGAATAAAGTGACATTTGTACGCCCAAGTATCCTGACGGAAGGGTTGGGTGCATCGGAATATTTCTATTTTGTCCATTCCTATTACTGTGACGTGAGCGATCCCGCCATGGTACTTGGTGAATGCGACTTTGGCATTCGCTACTGCGCGGCGCTGGAGCGTGGCCGCTTGTACGGCACTCAGTTTCACCCCGAAAAGTCCGCTGATGCTGGACTGAAAGTTTTGAAAAATTTTGCTGAGAAAGGATAAATTTCCGTGGTTATTCTTCCCGCTATTGACATGAAAGATGGCCAGTGCGTGCGATTGGTGCAGGGCGATATGAATCAGGCGACGGTGTTCAGTGCTAATCCCGTCGAAATGGCACAACGTTGGGTGAGCGAAGGGGCGGAGATTCTCCATCTCGTAGACCTCAATGGGGCATTTGCGAAAAAGCCCGTCAACCTTGAAGTGGTGCGCCAAATTCTGACGACGGTTGATGTTCCCGTCGAGCTTGGTGGCGGTATTCGCGATATGGCGACACTGGAGAGCGTTTTTGCGCTTGGCGTGCATTATGCCATTATTGGTACGGCTGCGGTGAGTAATCCTGAGTTGGTTCGCGATGCGTGTCGTGAATGGCCAGGCCGAATCCGCGTCGGCATCGATGCACGCGGTGGTATGGTGGCGGTAAACGGCTGGGCCGAAGTGACCGATGTGCTCGCGACCGAACTTGCGAGCCGCTTTGCTGACTATGGTGTTGATGCCATTATTTATACGGATATTGCACGCGATGGACTGCTCAAAGGGGTGAACGTTGCTGAATGTGCCCGTATGGCAAGCGGAATTTCTATTCCAGTTATTGCCAGCGGTGGACTTGCCACGCTGGATGATATCCGGCAGCTCAAGCTGCACGAAGCCGATGGCATTAGTGGCGTGATTGCGGGGAAGGCTATTTATACGGGGGCGATTGATCTTGCCGAGGCGATTGCGCTGGCATCGCGGTAAAATGCGCAAAGAAGAACAAAGTTTTATTTTTCCGTGCTAACTCTTTTTGAAAAAATCGCTTTGCCGTTTCGGCTCCCCTTGACACCCGGAAAGCATCTATCGTACATTCTCGCGATTGCAAGTTGACAGGAGATTTCATGAAGCGAATTACCGTTGGACTGCTCGGATTTGGTACGGTCGGGCAGGGAACTGCTGACATTCTGCGCCAAAACTGTGACGTCATCACTCAGCGCACTGGAGTTGAAATCGTTGTAAAAAAGGCACTTGTGAAATGCCTGAGCGAAGTGAATCCTTTGCCTGTGGGCATTGAGGTTGTCACTGATCCTTCGTCCCTTATCGACGATCCAGACATTGATATTATTGTCGAAGTGATGGGCGGCTACGAGCCTGCCCGCACGTATTCATTATTGGCGCTTCAGGCGGGCAAGCATGTGGTTACGGCGAACAAGGCCTGCGTTGCCAAGCACTACCGTGAACTTTTGGAAGCAGCGCAGCTCCATGGCGTCGATTACCTGTTCGAAGCCTCGGTTGCTGGCGGGATTCCGATTATTAAAGCCTTAAAGGAAAGTCTTGCCGGGAACCGGATTGAAACGGTGCAGGGGATTATCAACGGAACTGCGAACTATATTCTGACGCAAATGACCCAGAATTCGATTTCATTTTATGAAGCGTTAGCGCAAGCGCAGCAGTTAGGGTATGCCGAAGCCGACCCGACTTTCGATATCGAAGGGATTGACGCGGCGCATAAAATTTTCATTCTGGCGCTCCTTTGTTGGGGTGTCGAATTGAATTTTGACGATTTGTACACGGAAGGGATTTCTTCGATTTCGCCGGTTGATATTGAGTTAGCTCAAGAGCTTGGCAATACGATTAAGCTTCTTGCCATTGCCGAGCCAGAAGCCGATGGGCGCATTGATATTCGCGTTCATCCGACCATGATTCCCAGTACCTATCCCCTTGCGGCGGTGGATGGGGTCTTTAACGCAGTCTATTTGGAAGCCGATGCCCTTGGCCCAGCCATGTTTTACGGGCGTGGGGCGGGGAAAATGCCGACTGGGAGTGCGGTGGTCGCCGATATTATCGACCTCGCGCGCGATATGGCGTGTGGCGTTGCAGGAAAACGGATAGCTCCGTTTAGTTTTGCGACGCTACGTCCAGCACAAATCGTCCCGATCGACGAAATCCACTCATCGTTTTACGTCCGTTTTACGGTGAAAGATACGGTTGGAGTGATGCGTGAAATTTCGCGTATCCTGGCGGATAACGATATTTCTGTCGCGTCCGCCATCCAAAAAGGGAGGAGCAACGATAGTACGGCGAGTGTCCCTTTTGTTGTGATTACCCACGAAGCTTCCGGCCTACAGATAAATAAATCGATACGAGAGATAGAAAATCTTGGCATCACAACAGCCCCGACGGTGATGATCCGAGTGGAGGAGTAAGCGATATGTGGAAAGGCCTTATCAACGAATACACGCAATACTTGCCGGTAACGGAAAAAACGCCGCGTCTGACACTGAACGAGGGGAACACGCCGCTGGTTCGTTGTGAAAATTTGCCGCGCCTTATCAATCCGAATCTTGATATCTACCTGAAATACGAAGGGTTAAACCCTACTGGCTCGTTTAAGGATCGCGGCATGTTCATGGCAGTCGCGAAGGCGGTTGAAGAGGGAGCTAAAGCGATTATATGCGCTTCCACTGGCAATACATCGGCTTCGGCCGCCGCGTATGCTGCTCGTGCCGGCATTAAGGCGTATGTGCTGATTCCTGATGGAAAAATCGCGTTTGGCAAACTTTCGCAAGCCGTTATGCACGGCGCAAAAGTTATTCAGATCGATGGGAATTTCGATGATGCGCTTAACTTGGTGCGCGAAATTTCGGACAAATATCCGATTGCGCTCGTTAATAGTGTCAACCCGAACCGCATCGAAGGGCAGAAAACCGGTGCCTTTGAAGTGATCGAAGCACTGGGCGATGCCCCTGATTATCACGTGATTCCGGTTGGTAATGCGGGGAATATCACCGCCTATTGGAAGGGATATCGCGAATACCACGCCCTTGGTAAGTCAACGCACCTCCCGAAAATGCTTGGTTTTCAAGCGGCGGGATCGGCGCCAATTGTTCTTGGTCATCCGGTTGAAAAGCCGGAAACTATTGCCACTGCTATCCGCATAGGCAACCCTGCCAGCTGGAAGCAAGCCGAAGCCGCGCGTGACGAATCGGGTGGGCTCATTGACATGGTCACCGACGAGGAAATTCTAAAAGCCTACACTCTGCTCGCGCGTCACGAAGGGATTTACTGTGAGCCCGCCAGTGCGGCCACCATTGCTGGTATCTGTAAACTCAATGATGCTGGGTTCTTTACCAAGCCGTGCCGCCTCGTCTGCACGCTGACTGGCCACGGTCTGAAAGATCCTGATACTGCGATGAAGCAAGATATCGACCTCACGAAGGCGGGTGGCGATATGCCATCGGTGTTGAAAGCGCTTGGGTTGTAACTCATGAAGTACGTTGTGCTCCTTGGTGATGGGATGAGCGATCTTCCGCTGCCAGAACTTGGTGGCAAAACCCCGTTGATGGTGGCGCGTACGCCAAATCTTGACCGCATGGTGCAGTGTGGCATTGGTGGATCAACGCTGAATGTGCCGCCGCACCTCCCACCAGGTTCCGACGTTTGTAATCTGAGTGTGCTGGGCTATGACCTTGGCAGTGGCTATACTGGGCGTTCGCCAATTGAGGCGGCGGCGATGGGAGTTGAGCTCGCCGATGGCGATATCGCCTTTCGCTGCAATCTCGTTACGCTGCGTGAAAATGGCACGGTGATGGATGATTTCAGCGCTGGTCACATTACGACGGACGAAGCGCATGAGGTTATCGCCCTGATTCAACAGCAGCTTGGAAGCGACGCGTTTTCATTCTACCCTGGGGTTAGTTACCGCCACCTGCTTGTCTGGCATGGTGGGAAAGAGAAGATGGTAACCACGCCACCGCACGATATTTCTGATCGTGAAATTACAGAGTATCTGCCGCGTGGCGACGGAGCGGCAGAATTGCTTGATATAATGCAACGCTCGCAGGCGATCCTGTGTAGTGCGCCAGTAAACCAGAAACGGATTGCCGCCGGAAAAAAGCCAGTCAGTTCGATTTGGCTCTGGGGGCAAGGAAGTCGTCCGAGTTTCCCGAAATTTGTTGACCTGTATGGGAAAACTGGGGCGATGATTACGGCGGTTGATCTTATGCGCGGTATTGCCAACTATATCGGCTTTGAAAATATTGCCGTAGAGGGGGCAACCGGCTGGATTGACACCAACTATGCGGGGAAGGCTCAGGCGTGTATTGACGCCTTTGAGCGGGTCGATCTTGTGTTCGTGCATGTCGAAAGCCCTGATGAATCAGGTCATGCGGGTAATGTGCAGTATAAAATCCAAGCGATAGAAGACTTTGATGCGAAGGTTGTCGGGCCGATTATCGATCATTTGGAGCAGAAATATCCCGGTGCATTTCGGGCGATGTCGCTCCCTGACCATCCAACCCCCGTTGCGCTCAAAACCCATACTCGCGACCGTGTACCGTTTGCTCTCATGGGGGCGGGCATTGCGTCTGACGAGTGCAATCGCTACGACGAATCGCTTGAGCAGTGCGGTTCATTTCACCCACAGGAAAGCAGTCAGCTTATGCGCCGATTGCTCGGAATACTCTAAGGAAGGCAGACTATGGCACTCATTGTAATGAAGTTTGGCGGAACCAGTGTTGGCAACTGCGAGAAAATCAAAGGGGTTGCCAAGATTGTCGCCAACGAAAAGGCGAAAGGCAACGATGTTGTCGTTGCGGTTAGTGCGATGTCGGGTGAAACCGATAAGCTGGTTGGATTTGTCAATGAAATCTCCGCGAATCCCGATTGGCGTGAGTATGATCAGGTTGTTTCAACTGGAGAGCAGGTAACTATTGGCCTGCTGGCGTTGGCACTTCAGGAAATCGGTGTGCCGGCGATCTCGTTTACCGGCTGGCAGATGGGGATGGTAACCAATGCAGCGCATTCGAAAGCACGTATTCGGACGATCTCTGCTGAGCGAATCAAACTAGCACTAGCAGAAAGTAAAGTTGTCGTTGTTGCTGGGTTCCAAGGCATTACAGAACATACGGGCGATATTGCAACCCTTGGGCGCGGAGGATCAGACACTACCGCTGTTGCCGTCGCTGCTGGCCTGAAAGCGGATGTATGCGACATCTATACCGATGTTGATGGCGTCTACACTACGGACCCACGCATCGTGCCAGAAGCACGCCGCATCCCCGTTATTTCGTATGACGAAATGCTGGAAATGGCAAGCTTGGGTGCCAAAGTGCTCCAAACCCGCAGTGTCGAATTTGCCAAGAAATACAACGTGCCTGTGCGCGTCCGTTCTACGTTTAAGCCTGAAGATGAAGGCACACTTGTTACCCGTGAGGAGGATATTAAGATGGAAAAAGTTCTCGTGTCAGGCATTGCGTATAATAAGAATGAAGCAAAAATTACCCTTTCTGGCGTCGCTGATGCGCCAGGTGTTGCCAGTACCATCTTTACCGCAATCTCCGCAAAAAACGTCAACGTCGACATGATCGTGCAGAACGTGTCTAAGGATCATGCGACGACCGATTTATCTTTCACTGTTCCGAAAAATGAAATGAACATGGCGCTTGCGGCGGTTGAAGAGCTGCGCAAGGAGCTTAAAATTGCTGATGTATTGGCGGACAATAAGGTTGCAAAAGTTTCTATTATTGGCGTTGGTATGCAGTCACATGCTGGTGTTGCAGCGCAAATGTTTAGCGCCCTTGCGAAAGAAGGGATTAATATTATGATGATCTCTACTTCGGAAATCAAAGTTTCTTGCGTTATCTCGGAAAAGTACACCGAACTGGCTGTGCGCGTATTGCATGAGTGCTTCGGTTTGGAAAAAGAACAGGTAAAAGAGCTGAAGTAAACAATTCATTTGACAATGCGGGCGGATTTTGTCATTCTTCCGTCCGTCTTTTGCTGCGATGGTGGAACTGGTAGACACGCCAGACTCAAAATCTGGTTCCGGTGACGGAGTGGGGGTTCGATTCCCCCTCGCAGTACCAACAAACATTAAAAGCCGACAGTTAACACTGTCGGCTTTTTGATATTGTAAGTTTTGGTGGCGGAAAGGGAGGGATTCGAACCCTCGATACTCTTGCGAGTATACACACTTTCCAGGCGTGCTCCTTCGGCCTCTCGGACACCTTTCCGCAACGGGCGTGAAATGTACTGTTCGTGAGGTGAAAATGCAAGGATATTTTTGTGGGCATGGTGACAAGAAGGTAATTTATTATTCTTGGTGTAAATGATTATAAATGCTTGACACTGTAGGGTCTTGTTGATATTCTCGCTGGGTTTTTGCGCAAGAACATTTTGTTAATTGTTTATGGAAAAAGAGTTTCTGGAGGTACAGGCAGTATGCCCACGATTAACCAGCTGGTCCGGAAGAATCGGGAGAAGCAAGTTACTAAAACTGGCTCACCTGCTCTGAAGGAATGTCCCCAAAAGCGGGGGGTCTGTACTCGTGTTTACACAACTACGCCAAAGAAGCCAAACTCGGCTCTGCGGAAGGTTGCACGGGTAAGATTGACGAATGGTATCGAGGTAACATCGTACATTCCTGGTATTGGACACAATTTGCAAGAGCACTCAGTTGTTCTGTGCAGAGGTGGAAGAACGAAAGATCTTCCTGGTGTTCGCTACAAGATTGTACGCGGAGCCCTTGATACGGCAGGCGTGAAAGACCGCTTGCAGAGCCGTTCTAAGTACGGCGCAAAACGGCCAAAGAGTGGCAATAAGAAGTAGAGTTTAAAGGAGTGTATTCATGCCTAGGAGAAGAGTGCCGGAGAAAAGACCCGTCCTTCCCGATCCTTTGTACGGGAGTGTTTTGGTGTCTAAGTTTGTCAACCGGCTAATGCGCGATGGCAAGAAAAGCGTCGCGGAGAGTATCCTGTATGGCGCATTGGCGAAGTTAACTGAAAAGGTTGGCGAAGCTGAGACGCTGAATGTGTTTAATGCTGCGGTGGAAAATGTTAAGCCGTCATTGGAAGTTAAGTCGCGCCGTGTTGGCGGGGCGAACTATCAAGTGCCTGTCGAAGTGGCTCCTCGCCGTCAGGAAACTCTGAGTATTCGTTGGATCATTGCGTATTCAAAGAAGCGTAAGGGTAAAGGGATGGTCGATAAATTAGCTGCGGAAATCCTTGATGCTGCAAAAAGTACTGGCGAGTCGGTGAAGAAAAAAGAAGATACTCACAGAATGGCTGAAGCGAACAAAGCTTTTGCTCATTATCGCTGGTAAAGGGAGACGATTGTGGCACGCGCTATTTCACTCGCAAAGACTCGCAATATCGGCATCATGGCTCACATTGATGCTGGTAAGACGACGACGACAGAACGGATTTTGTTTTACACTGGTGTTAATCACAAACTTGGCGAAGTACACGACGGCGCGGCGACCATGGACTGGATGGAGCAAGAGAAGGAACGTGGGATCACGATTACTTCTGCTGCGACAACTTGTTTCTGGAAAGAGAACCGCGTTAACGTCATCGATACCCCAGGTCACGTCGACTTTACCGTAGAAGTTGAACGCTCCCTCCGTGTATTGGATGGGGCTGTTGCCGTGTTCTGCTCTGTTGGTGGTGTTGAGCCCCAGTCCGAAACGGTCTGGAGACAAGCGGATAAGTACCACGTACCCCGTTTGGCGTTTGTTAACAAGATGGATCGCATAGGTGCCGATTTTTACCGTGGCGTGAATATGATTCGCGAGCGCCTTGGGGCTAATCCGGTTCCGCTATGTCTTCCGATTGGATCTGAGGAGAATTTCAAAGGTATTGTCGACTTGGTGCAGATGAAGGGGATCGTCTGGAATGACGAGACTATGGGCGCCATGTACGATGTCATCGATATTCCTGCTGATATGCAGGCGAAAGCTGACGAATACCGTGAAAAACTTCTCGAAGCAGTTGCTGATGTTAATGACACCCTCCTAGAAAAATATCTGGGCGGAGAAGAGCTTTCACTTGAAGAAGTAAAAGACGCTATCCGTAAGGGAACCATTAACCTCCTGTTTACGCCGGTAATGTGTGGTTCATCGTTCAAAAACAAAGGGGTTCAAACCCTTTTGGATGCGGTAATCGATTATATGCCAAGCCCACTTGACATCCCTGCGATTAAGGGACTTGATATGGATGGAGCAGAAATTGAGCGCCACGCATCTGATGAAGAGCCGTTTTCAGCACTGGCATTCAAAATTATGACGGATCCATTTGTTGGATCGCTGACCTTCTTCCGAGTTTACTCGGGAATTATGCAAAGCGGTTCGTATGTCATTAACTCGACAAAAGACAAAAAAGAGCGGATTGGTCGTATTTTGAAAATGCACGCGAATAAGCGTGAAGAGATTAAAGAAGTGTATGCAGGCGATATCGCTGCTGCGGTTGGTTTGAAGTATTCCACCACTGGCGATACGTTATGCGATCCTGACCATCCGGTAATTCTGGAGTCAATGGTATTCCCTGATCCGGTAATTTCGGTTGCGATTGAGCCGAAAACAAAGGTCGATCAGGAGAAGATGGGCGTTGCTCTGCAAAAGCTGGCGCAAGAAGACCCGACTTTCCGTGTTTTCTCTAACGAGGAGACTGGTCAGACGCTTATTGCTGGTATGGGTGAGCTTCACCTCGAAATCATTGTCGATCGTATGTTGCGCGAATTTAAAGTTGAAGCAAACGTTGGTGCTCCTCAGGTTGCTTACCGTGAAACGATTCGTAATGCGGTCAACCACGAGTACAAGTACGCGAAGCAGTCGGGTGGTAAGGGTCAGTTTGGCCATGTTCACTTGAAAGTTGAGCCGAAAGCTCCAGGCGAAGGCTTTGAATTTGTTAACGCCATCACTGGCGGGGTTATTCCACGTGAATACATTCCTGCGGTTGAAAAGGGTGTCGTAGAAGCGCTTGACAGCGGTATTATGGCGGGCTATCCGATTGTTGACGTGAAAGTTACCGTCTATGACGGTTCTTACCATGAAGTTGACTCATCGGAAATGGCGTTTAAGATTGCTGCGAGTATCTGCTTCAAGGAAGCTACCAAGAAGGCGAATCCAGCGCTGCTGGAGCCCATCATGGGCGTAGAAGTAGTTACTCCTGAGGACTACATGGGTGACGTAATGGGCGATTTGAGCTCGCGCCGTGGTCGTATTGAGGGTATGGGTGATCGTGGTAACGCCAAGATCATTAACGCGAAGGTTCCGCTAGCGCAAATGTTTGGCTATGCGACCGATCTGCGCAGTGCTACTCAAGGACGCGCTTCGTATACCATGCAGTTTGATCACTACGAAGAAGTGCCTACGAATATCGCTAAAGAAATCATTGAAAAGGTTAAAGGCTAAGGCTGCCGCCTTAGTCTTGTGTGAGGACAGAATGGCAAATCAAAAGATCCGGATCAAGCTCAAAGCTTATGATCACAAAGTGCTTGATGCTGCAGCGAAAGAGATCGTTGCGACGGCAAAGCGGACAAGTGCCAGTGTTGCTGGCCCGGTTCCCTTGCCTACTCGCATTGAGAAGTTTTGTGTTATTAGAAGCCCTCATGTCAACAAGACGTCCAGAGAACAGTTTGAAATGCGGACTCATAGTCGGCTGATCGATATCCTGGATCCGACTTCCAAAACTACCGACGCGCTCATGAAGTTGAACTTGCCGAGCGGGGTAGAAGTCGAGATCAAGCTGTAATTCGAGAAGCCCGGGAAAAAAGTGTAAGAGGGTACATTCGGATGAAGTCAATAATCGGAAAAAAAATAGGTATGACTCAGCTCTTTACTGAAGATGGAAGAGCCATACCAGTTACAGTTCTTCAGGCTGGTCCATGTAAGGTGGTTCAGGTGAAAACAGTCGAAATTGATGGCTACCAAGCTGTTCAAATCGGCTTTGAAGAAATTGTCAAAGAGAAGTTAGTGTCGAAGCCTTTGAAAGGTCACTTTGCCAAAGCGGGTGTTGAAGCTCAACGTTATCTCCGTGAGGTACGGGTTGACGATGTGGCTCCGTTCAACGTCGGGCAAGAGTTTACCGCTACAATTTTCAACGCGGGCGAAAAAGTTGACGTTACTGGTATCTCTAAAGGAAAAGGGTTCCAAGGGGTTATCAAGCGTCATGGTTTCGGCGGCGGACGTGCGACTCACGGTTCGACTTTTCACAGAGCACCTGGTTCTATCGGGATGTGTGCGACTCCGAGCCGTACCTTCAAGAATAAGAAGATGCCAGGCCGTATGGGTGGCGATCAGGTGACGGTTGAAAAGCTCGAAGTTGTCAAGGTAATGGCCGAACAGAATCTTATCCTGGTTAAGGGTGCGGTTCCGGGTGCCAAAGGTGGAATTGTGGAGATTCGTCAGGCCCTTAAGGGTTGATGCGTTTCGAGAGAAAGTGATTTCGGAGAAAGTCATGCCAGTTGTAGTGAATGTAATAAATATCAACAATGAAAAAGTTGGCGAAATCGCACTGAGCGACGCTCTCTTCGGCGGCGAGGTGAAGACTCACCTGATGCACGAAGTGGTCGTAGCGCAGCAGGCAGCAAAGCGTCAAGGGACGCATGCCGTAAAGAATCGCTCAGCTGTCAGTGGCGGTGGCTCTAAGCCATGGCGCCAAAAGGGTACTGGTCGCGCTCGCGCTGGTACGTCTCGTTCACCGTTATGGCGTAAAGGTGGGGTGATTTTCGGCCCACAACCACGTTCGTACGAGAAAAAAGTCAACAAAAAAGTACGCAAACTGGCTCTTGTATCAGCTCTTACTGATAAAGCTCGTTCGCAAGGTATCGTGGTATTCGACTCGTTTGCATTAGAAGCTCCGAAGACCAAACTGGCTCACGGTGTAATGCAGAAGTGTTCTTTGAACCGCAAAGTACTCTTTGTTGTTGGCGACTACGATGCTCCGCAGGTTCTTGCATTGCGCAACCTCCCATACGTGAAAATCATTCGCCCTGAAGGTTTGAACGTATATGATGTCGTGAATTCGAACGCGCTTGTTTTTGAGCAGTCGGTCGCTTCACTGATTGAAAAAAGGGGTGAATAATGGAGCTGTATAGCATCATTAAGCGTCCGGTAGCTACTGAGCGTGCGGTTATTTTGAACGAGAAGTTCAATCAAGTCGTGTTCGAAGTTGACAAGCGGGCCAACAAAATTGAAATCAAAGCTGCTGTGGAAAAGATCTTCAGCGTGAAGGTTTCTAAAGTAAGTGTTTCTATTGTCAAAGGTAAAGTGAAACGTACCAAGTTTGGCATGGGGAAACGCAATGACTGGAAAAAAGCGTTTGTTACCCTCGCTGATGGGTCGACAATCAAGCTTTTTGAAGAGTAAGCGAGGATACGATGGGAATTAAAAAGCATAAACCAACATCACCAAGCCGCAGACAGCTTGCTCTTTCAGACTTTGCTGAGTTAACCACCAGTCGTCCAGAGAAGAGCTTGTTGGCTCCAATTTCTAAAACTGGCGGCCGGAATAATAACGGACACATTACGAGTCGCCACCGTGGCGGCGGGCACAAGCGTCAGTATCGTATTATCGACTTTAAGCGCGATAAGTATGATATCCCTGGCAAGGTTGCCACGATCGAGTATGATCCGAACCGCAATGCTCGAATTGCTTTGATTAACTATGTGGATGGTGAAAAGCGCTATATAATCGCGCCACATAAAATCAAAGTCGGCGATACTATTATCGCTGGCGATGCAACCGACGTACTGGTTGGGAACGCGATGAAGCTGAAGAACATCCCTGTTGGGACAGTTATTCATAACATCGAACTCAAAGCTAAAAAAGGGGCACAGTTGTGCCGTAGTGCTGGAACATTTGGTCAGGTAATGGGGAAAGAAGAAAAGTATGTCCTCGTTCGTTTGACCAGCGGTGAAGTGCGCTATATTCTTGCTGAGTGCATGGCAACTATTGGCCAAGTTGGCAACTTAGAGTTTGAACAGCGTAACCTTGGTAAAGCTGGTCGTATGCGTTGGTTGGGCGTTCGTCCACAGTCGCGTGGGGTTGTTATGAACCCGATTGATCACCCGCATGGTGGTGGTGAAGGTCGTACGAGTGGTGGTCGTCACCCGGTTACTCCATGGGGTAAACCAACCAAAGGTGCGAAAACACGTAAGAAGTCGAAACCTTCGAACAAGTTTATCGTGACCCGTAGAAAGTAAGGGATGGAGGTTACACTTGCCACGTTCAGTAAAAAAAGGGCCATTCGTTGACGACCACCTTATGAATAAGGTGGAAAAGTCAAACAGTGGTAACGAGAAAAAAGTTATTAAAACATGGTCGCGTCGTAGCACCATACTGCCGGAGTTTATCGGCCATACATTCGCTGTCCATAACGGGAAACAATTTATTCCCGTCTACGTCACAGACGAAATGATTGGACATAAGTTGGGCGAGTTCAGTCCTACCCGTACCTATCGTGGTCACGAGAAGGATAAGAAAAAGGGCTCTAAAAGATAGTTTTTGACGGAGTAGGATAAGTATGGAAGTTAAAGCAGTAGCCCGCTATGTAAGGGTATCGGCACGGAAAGCACGACTTGTAGTCGACTTGATTCGTGGCCAGAAGGTTGGCGAAGCGAGCAGAGTCTTGAAGTTCTCTCAAAAAGCTGTTGCGAGAGATGTAAAAAAAGTTCTCGACAGTGCAGTAGCAAATGCTCGTGAAAACTTCAAACTGACGAACATCGACGATATGGTTGTCGCCAAGGCCGTTGTTGATGAAGGTCCAACTTTGAAACGCTTTATGCCACGAGCTCAGGGTCGTGCATATGGCATTCGGAAGCGGACGAGCCACATCACAATCGTTCTTGGCAACTAACTCGGAGGTGCTAGTTTGGGTCAGAAGGTAAATCCAATTGGTTTGCGACTCGGTATCACACGAGGCTGGGACTTTAAGTGGTACGCAAACAAAAAAGAGTATGCAAATTTTCTTCACGAAGATTTGCGCATTGAGAAATTTGTAAAGAAAGAACTCGGACACGCTGGAATTTCTAAAACGGAAATCGAGCGCGCTCCTGGAAAAATTAACGTAACCGTTTTCACCGCTCGTCCTGGCATTGTCATTGGCAAAAAAGGGGCAGAGATTGAAAAGCTGAAGAAAAGCCTTGCTTCTCTCACGACGCAAAGTGTTTTTGTCAATGTGAAAGAGATCAAGAAGCCAGAAGTTGATGCTCAGCTTATTGCTGAAAACGTAGCTATGCAGCTTGAGCGCCGTATCGCTTTCCGCCGCGCGATGAAAAGAGCGGTTGGGATGGCACTGAAATTCGGCGCAGAAGGGATTAAAATCACCTGTGCTGGTCGTCTTGGCGGCGCTGAAATTGCTCGGACTGAATGGTATCGTGAAGGACGGGTTCCCCTCCACACGTTGCGTGCAGATATCGACTACGGCATGGCTGAAGCAAAGACAACGTATGGTATTATCGGCGTCAAAGTGCTGGTTTCGCACGGTGAAATCCTGAATGTTAAGAAGCAGCAGCCGGTTGAGCTTGTTGCGCCGCAGGATGGCGAAGGGGCGGAAGAAAACCGCAGAGTGCGCAAAAGCGCGAACTAAGCTGTAGGAGATAGTTCACATGTTAATGCCGAAAAGATCAAAATTCCGCAAACAATTCCGCGGAAAAATGAAGGGTGTTGCACAAAAAGGCAACGAAGTAAGCTACGGTGAATACGGACTTCAGTCCTTAGACACCGCGTGGGTTACCAGTCGTCAAATTGAAGCTGCCCGGATTGCCATGACTCGCTATATTAAGCGGGGTGGAAAAATCTGGATACGTATCTTCCCACATAAGCCTATCTCTTCACGTCCTGCTGAAACGCGGATGGGGAAGGGGAAAGGGAGTGTTGAGGGATACGTTGCTATCGTGAAACCAGGTACGATGTTGTATGAAATGAACGGCGTAGATGAGACGATTGCACGCGAAGCTATGCGCCTCGCGATGCACAAGTTGCCAATCCGCTGTAAGTTTGTGAAAAAAGAAGTGGGTGAGCAAGCATGAAAACTGCCGAACTCAGAGAGATGTCCGTAGAGGAACTCAAGGCCCACGAGCAAAAAATGCGTGAAGATATATTCCACCTGAAGTATCAACTGGCGATGAATCAGCTTGAAGATACGTCAAAAGTTGGTAAAGTGAAGCGCGAGATTGCCCGGGTCAAAACAGTTCTTGCTGAGAAGTAAGTTTGTATACGAGTAAAGAGGCGTGGTCGCACAAGTGCGCAGCAGTTTTCTACTCGTGATGAAGGAGACGAAATGGAATCAGTGTCTGCTACGAAAAAGACCTTCGTAGGAACGGTAGTGAGCGACAAGATGGATAAGACCGTAGTGGTTTCCGTCAGCTCCAAAAAGAAAGATCAGAAGTACAAAAAGATCGTGAGCTTTCGCAAAAAATTTAAAGCTCATGATGAAGAGAACCAGTGTGGCGAAGGCGATACGGTACGGATTATTGAAACCCGTCCGTTGAGCAAAGATAAGCGCTGGAACGTGGTTGAGATTATCGAGAAGGCGAAGTAAGGCGGAGGATGTAGATGATTCAAATGCAGACTCGGCTGAAAGTGGCAGATAACTCAGGCGCGAAAGAGTTACAGTGTATTAAGGTACTCGGTGGCTCGAAGCGGCGTTATGCCACTCTCGGCGACATTATCGTATGCTCCGTAAAAAGTGCTATTCCGCATGGAACAGTAAAAAAAGGGGCGGTAGTCAAAGCGGTTATCGTTAGAACAACAAAAGAGGTTCGTCGCGCTGATGGATCTTATATTAAGTTTGACGAAAACTCAGCGGTCATTATTAACAAAAACAACGAGCCTATTGGTTCCCGGATTTTCGGGGTAGTAGCTCGTGAGTTGCGCGCGAAAAACTTCATGAAGATTGTTTCGCTTGCACCGGAAGTTGTCTAATTAAAGGATCCTTCACTTCCTCCGTTTTCGGGAGGAAAAGGAAGGCTTCAGCCACTCGGCACAGTGAAACGTGCACAGAGTACACAGGAGGCTAATTGAGCGTATGTCTCAGGCAAAAGTGAAAATCAAAAAGGACGATCAGATTATTGTAATCGCCGGAAAAGATAAGGGTAAAACTGGCCGCGTTGCCAAAGTCTACCCTTCAGACAAGAAGGTGGTCGTCGAAGGTATTAATGTTGTTAAGCGTCACGTAAAAGCTTCTCCGCAAACCGGCAATGACGGTGGGATTATCGAGAAGGAAATGGCTCTGGATATTTCCAATGTCATGTATTACGACGCGGACACGAAAAAAGGTTGTCGCGTAGGATTTAAGATGCAGGATGGCTCTAAAGTCCGGTTTTGCAAGCAGACCGGTAAAGTCATCGACTAACGTTGAAGGAGAGGCTTGATGTCTTCTTTGAAAAAAAAGTATCTGGAAGAAGTTGCTCCTGGATTGATGAAGGAATTTTCCTACAAAAATGTCAATCAGGTTCCGAAGATAGAAAAAGTAGTTTTGAATATGGGCGTCGGTGATGCTGTTCAAAACGCAAAATCGATTGAATTTGCCGAACAGGATATGAAGGCAATTGCTGGTCAAAAGCCACTGATTTGCCGTGCAAAAAAATCAGAAGCTACATTCCGTCTCCGTGAAGGCGTTCCCATCGGGGTAAAAGTGACCCTTCGTGGTGAGCGGATGTACGAATTTTTGAGCCGTTTGATCAACATTGCGCTCCCGCGTGTGCGCGACTTCAAAGGACTTTCTGATAAGTCGTTTGATGGACGTGGCAATTACAGTCTGGGTATCAAGGAACAGATTATCTTTCCTGAAATTTCCTATGACAAAATCGACAAGCTCCGCGGTATGGATATCACGGTGGTAACCAGTGCCGAATCTGACGAAGAGGCTCGTGCTTTACTCCGTCAGATGGGCATGCCGCTCAAAAAGCTGTAACGGGAGGTAACTGTGGCAAAAAAATCGATGATCGCTAAAGCGAAAAGAGAACCGAAATTCGCGGTACAGGGATACAGTCGTTGTGAATGCTGTGGTCGTCCACGGGGTTACATGCGGAAGTTTCGCCTCTGTCGTATATGTTTTCGTAAACTTGCGGGCTCCGGTAAACTTCCCGGTGTGACCAAGTCTAGCTGGTGAGAAGGAGAGTTGAATGTATCTGACATCTGATCCCGTTGCGGATATGCTTACCAGAATACGCAATGCTAACCAGGAAAAACATGATAAAGTTGACGTCCCACTTTCACGTTTGAAGTTGCAAATTGTGAAGCTTCTTAAGGAAGAGGGATTTATTAAAAGCTACAACGTTATCAAAAAAGGTAAGTTTGAGAGTATTCGTTTGAGTCTGAAATATGGCAATGATGGCGAAAGAATCATCAGCGGCATCCAGAAGGTTTCTAAACCTGGGCGCCGTGTTTATGTAAAGTGTACCGAGATTCCCCGTGTTTTGAACGGGCTTGGTATTGCGATTGTCTCTACCCCGCAGGGTTTATTAACTGATAAATCTGCGCGGAAACTCAAAGTCGGCGGCGAACTGCTCGCCTACGTTTGGTAAGGGGGAGACATGTCGCGTATTGGAAATAAGCCGGTAGAAATACCAAGTGGTGTAAGTTGTACTATCACGAAAAGCACGATTGTGGTCAAAGGGCCAAAGGGTGAATTAACCTATTCGTACAATCCGAAGCTGGAAGTGGTTCAAGAGGGAAATACGATTGTTATTAATCGCCCTGACGACCAACGGATCTATCGCAGTCTGCATGGTCTTACGCGTACCCTGATCAGCAACATGGTTGTTGGCGTTTCGACGGGCTTTAAGAAAAGCCTTGAACTTGTCGGGGTTGGGTATCGTGCTGCACTGAAAGGTGGCAATCTTGAAATGACTCTCGGTTTTAGCCATCCCGTCATCTTTACTCCTCCTCAGGGTGTTACGGTTGAAGTGGAAGGTCAAACGAAGATTCATGTTTCCGGTAGTGATCGTCAACAGGTTGGCGAAGTAGCCGCGAAGATTCGTTTCTTCCGTCGGCCTGAACCGTATAAGGGTAAGGGCGTTCGCTATGCTGGTGAGAAAATCCGCATGAAGGCCGGCAAATCCGGCAAGAAAAAGTAGTGGAGTGCTATCGTGGGTAAAACGAATGATGCAACGGTACGTCGCATAACCAGACATCGCCGTGTACGGAAGAAAGTCAGTGGGACTGTTGCAAGACCTCGTCTCGCTGTCTTCAAGAGTAACGCTCATATTTACGCTCAGTTGATCGATGATGTTCAGGGTGTTACCCTCGCATCTGCGAGCACACTGAGTGGCGAGCTGTCAGAAGTAACGTGCGGTGGTAATATTGAAGCGGCTCGCAAAGTGGGAGCGCTTATTGCTAAGAAGGCACAGGAAAAAGAAATCTCTCAGGTAGTATTTGACCGCGGGGGTTTCATCTATCACGGCAGGATCAAGGCTTTAGCTGAATCAGCTAGAGAGAATGGTCTGAAGTTTTAAGGGAGGCACACTTGCGCGAGCATGAAGTAAAAGATCAAGTTGAACTTCAGGATAAAATTATTCACATCGGGCGGGTTGCCAAAGTAGTAAAGGGTGGACGCCGCTTCAGTTTTACGGCACTGGTTGTCGTTGGTGATGGTCAGGGCAATGTTGGGATTGGAAAAGGGAAAGCTCGCGAAGTTCCAGATGCTATTCGCAAAGGGATTGAAAAAGCAAAAAAGAGCATGGTTACCATTCCTATGGTATCAGGCACTATCCCCTATCAGGTTATTGGAAGATTTTGCGGCGGACAGGTGCTATTGAAGCCAGCCGCTGCCGGTACCGGTGTTATTGCTGGTTCTGCAGTGCGTGCTGTTCTTGAAGCTGCTGGGGTCACAAACATTCTCACCAAAAGCCTTGGAAGCAACAACCCACACAATATGGCCAACGCAACCATTGCGGGTCTGCAAATGCTTAGATCTGCTGATGAGGTCGCGGAAGCCCGTGGGATGACTGTTCCTGAGTTGAGGTACTAACGTTATGTCTAAATTAAAGCTTACACTGATTAAAAGTGTTATCGGTCGTCCTGAGACGCAACGCAAGACCGTTATTTCGTTGGGTCTGGGTAAGGTTGGAAGTTCCGCACTGGTTGATGGAACACCAGCTATTAAGGGGCAGGTTCGTAAAGTCCAGCACCTCCTGAAAATTGAAGAAGCGGAGCAATAGAATGGAACTGTTTGAACTTACCCCTCCTGAAGGGGCGAAGAAGAGCAGAAAGCGGATTGGACGCGGTCCCGGAAGTGGCTGGGGAAAAACTGCTGGTAAAGGTCATAAAGGGCAAAAGTCTCGTGCTGGCGGTAAAGTTGCCGTTGGTTTCGAAGGTGGTCAAATGCCTATTTATCGTCGCCTTCCAAAGCGTGGATTTACTTCTATGCAGACGAAGTGTGCGATCATTAAACTCTATGATCTGAATATTTTTGAAGATGGCACAGTGGTTGACATTGATGCCCTCTTGAAAATGGGTCTTGTGAAAAATTCACCAGTTGGCGTAAAAGTGCTGGCCGAAGGTGACCTCGACAGGAAACTTACGGTTAAATTGCAAGGGTTCAGCAAGGCTGCCAAAGATGCCATTGAGGCTAAGGGCGGCACGGCTGAGGTAGTGTAAGTGCTAGCAGCCTGTAAAAGCATATTTACGCTTGCGGACTTACGTTCGAAAGTACTGTTTACCTTAGGTATGTTGGCGATTTATCGTTTGGGAGCACATATTCCATTGCCTGGAATTGACTCCCAGGCGCTCGCTGATTTCTTTGCATCTCAAGGAAGTTCTCTACTGAATTTCCTTGATATGTTCAGTGGTGGAGCTTTGGGTCGAGTTACACTGTTTGCGCTGGGGATTGTTCCCTATATCAGTGCATCGATTATTATACAACTTCTCACTGTGGTTGTTCCTACTCTAGAAAAGCTCAATAAAGATCCAGAAGGCCGAAAAAAGGTCACTGAATTTACCCGTTATGGCACCGTAGCGCTCGCCTTTGTCCAAGGTTGGGGTGTGGCTATAGGGATGCAGTCCATGCAGTCTCCTGATGGTTCTATGGTAGTAATGAATTCCGGAATAAGTTTTCAGCTTATGACAGCTCTTTCATTAACGGCAGGAACGACCTTTCTGATGTGGATGGGTGAGCAAATCACCGAAAAGGGTGTTGGAAATGGTATCTCACTCTTGATTTTTGCCGGTATCGTTACGGCGATTCCTGGTGGCATCTTGAGTTCGATAGCGTTGCTGAAGTCTGGCGAAATGAGTGTTTTCTTTATCCTTGCATTAGTTTTTATCGCATTGTTCGTTACGGCGGCAATCGTGTTTATCGAACGGGGGCAACGGAAGATACCCGTAACCTATGCTAAAAGAATGATTGGAAATGGGCGTCCGAGCGGATCGCAAAGTACCTATATTCCTTTAAAAGTGAATACCGCTGGCGTTATTCCGGTTATTTTCGCATCAAGTATAATCGTATTTCCGATTACACTCGCGGAAATGCTTGAACGTACGCCTGCGGTTGAAATGTTTATGGAACTGTTCGCCCCTGGCGGAATGCTCTATACGCTCTTTTTTGTTGGGTTCATTATATTCTTTTGCTTTTTTTATACGGCAATCATTTTTAATACCAAAGATGTTTCGGAAAACCTGAAGCGAAATGGGGGGTATATTCCTTCGATTCGTCCCGGATCAGAAACGTCGTATTACCTTGATAATGTATTGAGTCGTTTGACACTTGGCGGAGCAATTTACCTGTCAGCTGTTTCAATTATGCCAACATTTCTGATCAAGTATATGAGTGTTCCTTTCTATTTTGGCGGGACGGCATTGTTGATTATTGTTGTTGTTGGTATGGACACCATGAACCAGATCGAGTCGCACCTTCTGGCGCGTAGCTACGATGGGTTTTTAGCGAAACGACGCTGAGGGAGGAACTGATGCGTTTTATACTTTTGGGCGCTCCCGGCGCGGGTAAAGGGACACAGGGTTCTCGACTCTCTGCAGAATATCAAATTCCGGTCATTTCGACTGGAGACATATTGCGTGCCGCTGTAAAGGCGGGGACATCGCTTGGAACTCTTGCAAAATCCTTTATGGAACAAGGGAAGCTAGTGCCTGATGACGTGATTATCGGCATTGTGCGTGACCGCCTTGCTGAATCAGACTGTGCAAATGGCTTCATTCTTGATGGCTTCCCTCGTACGGTTGCTCAAGCGGATGCGCTTGGGAAAATGTTGCAACAAAATTATGGAGTTACGCTTGATGCGGTGGTCTCTATTGTTGTGCATGAAGAGGAGCTTGTCGAGCGAATCGCAGGTCGTCGCGTTTGCGAACAATGCGGTGCGAGTTATCATGTTGCGGTAGCACGTCCTCAATCGGATGGAATATGCGATCAGTGTGGCGGAAAGTTATCGCAGCGTAAGGATGATAATGAGGAAACGGTTCGGTCGCGGCTGCAAGTATTTAATGAGCAAACCGCACCGCTTGTGGACTATTACCAGCAGACTGGGTTGTTGCGTGAAATCGATGGCATGGGCGATATGGCAAAGATTTATTCTGATATCGTGTGCGTGTTGAAAAAATGAGATTGCACGAGGCTCTTTCTTTGTGTAATAATTCAGCGTTTTTTTCGTGCCGAGAGGCATTTTTTGTTAACTTGTTTATCCACAGGGGTTATGCTGCTGAAAGTCCTGTGGAGACTACTTCTTTGTGGGAGCGCAAAAATATGAAATTTTGCTGTAGAGGAAATTGATGGCTAAAGAAGATGCTATCGAAGTTGAAGGCACTGTTGTTGAACCTTTACCCAACGCCATGTTCCGTGTTGAATTACAGAACGGGCATAAGATTCTCGCTCACATATCCGGAAAGATGCGGATGCATTTCATCAAAATTCTTCCTGGTGACAGGGTGACAGTAGAGCTTTCCCCCTACGATCTTACAAGAGGTAGGATAACGTATCGTTTTAAATAACAAGGAGTCATCCTGATGAAGGTTAAAGCTAGTGTAAAGCCGATTTGTGATAAGTGTAAGGTGATTAAACGCAAAGGGATTGTTCGTGTTATTTGTGACAACCCGCGTCATAAGCAGAAACAAGGTTAAGTGAGGGAAGGAGAAATACTGTATGGCAAGAATTGCTGGGGTCGATATCCCCAAAAATAAGCGAGTTGAAATCGGGCTGACGTATATCTATGGTGTTGGTCGCTCAACGTCGCGGACGTTGCTTCAGGATCTTTCTATTCACTTTGACACGAAAGTGCGCGATTTGTCGGAAGATGAAGTGAACTCAATCCGTAAAGCACTCGATAGCGTTAAAATTGAAGGAGATCTTCGCAAGGAAATCTCTCTGAATATTAAGCGCCTCAAAGACCTGGGCTGCTATCGTGGTTTGCGCCACCGTGCCGGGTTGCCAGTGCGTGGACAGAATACGAAGAACAACTCCAGAACCAGAAAAGGGCCGAAAAAGCTCGCTGGTGGACGGAAGAAATAACAGGGAGGCATTATGGCTCGTCCGGTGAGAACTCGGAAAAAAGAGAAAAAGAATATCCCGAATGGGACTGTTCATATTCAGGCATCATTCAATAACACCCTTATCACCATTACTGACAAACAAGGCAACACCGTTGCTTGGGGTAGTGCTGGCGCGCAGGGCTTTAAGGGATCTAAAAAATCAACTCCTTTTGCCGCACAGATTGCTGCTGATGTTGTCGCGAAAAAAGCTGTTGAGAACGGGATGAAAGAAGTTGAAGTCGAGGTAAGTGGTCCTGGCGGAGGACGCGAGTCGTCCATTCGTGCTGTTGCTGCGGCGGGTTTAAAGGTTACTGCGATTCGCGACGTAACACCTATCCCGCACAACGGTTGCAGACCACCGAAGAGAAGAAGAGTATAAGGGGGAAAGTTTGGCTAGATATACAGGACCGGTTTGCCGTCTGTGCAGACGCGAGAACACAAAACTCTATCTCAAAGGAACTCGCTGCGAAACAAGCAAGTGTGCGTTTGATCGTCGCGGATATGCGCCAGGGCAACATGGTCAGCGTCGCAGTAAGCTAAGTGACTATGCTGTCCAGTTGCGCGAAAAGCAAAAAGTTAAACGCTCATACGGTATGCTCGAAAAGCAGTTCCGTCTGACCTTCGATAAGGCGAACCGTATGCAAGGGATTACCGGTACTAATCTGTTGATTTTGCTGGAAACCCGCCTTGATAACGTGGTTTTTCGTCTTGGAATGGCACCAAGTCGGAGCGCAGCTCGTCAGTTAGTTACCCATGGTCACTTTCTGCTAAATGGCAAAAAGGTTAACATTCCTTCGCTGCGTGTACGTCAGGGTGATCTTATTACACTTCGTGAACGTTCAAATAATCTTGATACTATCAAGGGTTGTATTGAATCTGGGCCATCACGGACTGTTCCGCAGTGGCTTGAATTTGACGCGGAAGCTCTTCGCGCCCAGGTGAAAGCACTTCCTGCTCGCGAGGACGTAGCTGAGCCGATCACTGAACATCTGATTGTCGAACTTTACAGTAAGTAATTGTCGCAACTAACGAAACAAAGTGGGATCGGTTAAACTATGATGATGAATTGGAACGACATTATCAGGCCTAAAGCATTGGCGTGCGACACGGCAACGCTCACCCGTTCATACGGGAAATTTATTGCGGAACCGCTCGAAAGAGGGTTTGGAGTAACTCTCGGGAACGCGCTCCGTCGTGTATTATTATCGAGCCTTGAAGGCGCTGGGGTTACGTCGATTCGTATTGATAGTGTCATGCACGAATTTACGACGGTACCTGGTGTGGTTGAGGATGTAACGGATATTATTCTGAACATCAAACAACTACGCTTTTTGATGCATGCTCAAGGGCCAAAGACGGTTACACTCAATGCTAAAGGCGCTGGGGCAGTTACGGCAGCAATGCTGGCATGCCCGAATGAAGTCGAAGTGCTCAATCCAGAGCAGGTCATTGCGACGCTTGGTCGTGATGATGCTGAATTATCGATGTCGCTGAATGTGTCTATTGGCCGCGCCTATAGCTTGGCTGAAGATAATAAGTCGCAGGATGACACCATCGATACTATCGCGGTGGATGCGCTCTTTAATCCAGTTCGCAAAGTAAACTTTAACGTAGAGAGTGCTCGCGTTGGTCAAAACACGAACTACGATAAACTTATTCTCGAAGTATGGACAGATGGCAGCGTTAAACCTGATGATGCTATCGCCTTTGCTGCTAAAATCATTAAAGATCAACTGGCTATCTTTATCAACTTTGAAGAATCGGATGTTCCGGTTGACTTGGTTGAAGATGATGGTGATCGTGATGAACTTTTCAGTATTTTGAATAAGTCTGTCGAAGAGCTGGAATTGAGTGTTCGTTCATACAATTGTCTGAATAATATCAACATCGACACGATTGCTGATTTGGTAATTAAGACAGAGAATGAGCTTCTCAAAACGAAGAACTTTGGTAAGAAGTCACTGCTTGAAATCAAGGAAATCTTGAAAGAAATGAATTTAACTCTCGGGATGAATCTTGATGAACTTGGGTTTGTGAAAGCACCTTCTACTGGGGAAAGACCTCAACCACGTCCGGTAATGGATGTTGAAGATGGCGAAGACGAATTAGACGATATTGATGAGGAATAATCCTGAACCTGAAATGAGGAAAGAATATGCGTCATAATAATGCTCATGTCCGGCTTGGTCGCAACAGCACACAACGTAAAGCGTTGCTTCGTGCTCTTGCTTCAAGCTTGATTGTAAGCGGAAAGATTGAAACCACTTTGACCAAAGCTAAGGCTCTGCGCCCTGTGGTGGAGAAGCTGATTACACTTGGCAAGCGTGGCGACTTGCATGCACGTCGCTTGGTGCTCGCAAAAGTTCCGAATAAAGATGTTGTCAATACCCTTTTTTCTGACGTTGCGCCCCGTTTTGCAGAGCGTAACGGTGGGTATACGAGAATATTTAAAACGGGGAACCGCAAGGGCGATAACGCACCTATGGCTATCATCGAGCTCGTAGAAGCGTCTACACCATCAGCTCCTGAGGCTGCTGCTGAGTAAGTTGGTTGCGTTCTGATTTTTCGGGGCATTGCGCTAGAGCGCGATGCCTTTTTTTATTTTCTCTTCTCTATGAGAGTGGTAATGTGATGGGAAAATGAAGAGATTACTGCTATCTTCTCGAATTACTTTCTCGGAATAGACACCAATGAGAGGTCGCTAGATATGTATCGTATATTGGTCTCAGACGACATTGCTGATGAAGGGATTGCCCTTCTCGAAAATGACCCAGAAATTCACGTTGATGTCCAAACGAAATTAAGTCGTGATGAACTGTATGCCGTGGTTGGTGAGTATGATGCGTTGATTACCCGCAGCATGACAACGGTAGATGAAGAGCTTTTGCGTCATGTTACCGCTCGCATGCGGGTAATCGGCAGAGCTGGTGTTGGTCTTGACAATGTCGATGTTGAAGCCGCTTCAAAAAAAGGCATTGTGGTGTTAAATACCCCAACGGGAAATACATTAGCTGCCACTGAACATACTCTGGCGATGATGCTGGCTGCGTGTCGTATGTTGCCCCGAGCGCATAATTCGCTCGTAGGTGGTAAGTGGGATCGCAAGAGCTTTGTCGGTTTTGAGCTTTCTAAGAAAAAGATCGGCATTGTCGGGCTCGGTCGCATTGGTTCACAAGTTGCCAAACGAGCTCGTGGTTTCGATATGGATATATTTGCTTTTGATCCATATATTCGCAAAGAAAAAGCTGAAGCGCTTGGGGTAAAACTACTCGGATCGCTTGAAGAGCTTTTGAGTGCTGTTGATGTCCTCACGCTGCATACACCGAAAACTCCAGAAACGATTGGCATGATCGGTGCTGCTGAATTGGCACTGCTGAAAAAAGGGTCAATTGTCGTCAACGTGGCTCGTGGCGGGTTGATAGACGAGGACGCTTTATATGAAGCGTGCAAGATGAATCATATTCGCGCTGCGGCTATTGATGTTTTCGAGAAAGAGCCTGCCGTTGGGCATAAACTCTTTGAGCTTCCTAATGTGGTTGTAACACCGCATTTAGGGGCAAATACTGATGTGAGTCAGATAAACGTCGCTGTCATGGTGGCAGAGCAAGTGGTCAACGTGTTGAAAGGAAACGATTACGAAGGTGCAGTAAATATTCCTGCGGTGTTGACCAAACTTGACGTAGAGTTTCGCATCTATTTTGAGCTTGCTGAACGTATGGGAAAGATATTGGGCAGCCTTGTAGTGGATGCTATTGAAAGCTGTACGTGTGTCTACCGTGGGGCTCTCTTTGAAAAAGACTTTGGGCCACGATCTTTTGATGTGCCGCTGAATCTTTTGCCTTTTAGTGTGGCTGCTTTGAAAGGGATACTTGAGCCGAAACTTGAAGTCGGGGTGAGTTATATCGCCGCTCCATATGTGATGCGTGAACGTGGTATCGCTATTGAAGAGAGCAAAATACGTGCCTCGCGCGACTACAACCATTCAATGGAAATTATCGTCAAAACCGAAACCGTCACACTTTCCATAGCCGGTACCGTGTATGAAAACAATATGGCGCGTGTGGTGCGAATTGATCAATATGAAGTCGATTTTGAGCCTGTTCCGCCGATGGTGCTATTTAAAAATGTTGATAAGAATGGTGTTATTGGAGAAGTTGCGTCAATGCTGGGACGCGCAAAAATCAACATTTCAAACTTCAGTCTGAATCGTGATGCTCAGGCCGCGCTAGCGTTGGGAGTTTTAAATACTGATCAACTTGTTTCGGCAGATATCGTTCAATCGTTGCACACTATTGATGGAATTCTAAGCGCTACGGTGATTGGCGCTTAAGCAGATGCAAATTTTTTACAGCATCCACGAAGTAACTACTGATTTTCCGGCACCTGTTTTAACTATTGGGAATTTTGATGGTGTTCATGTTGGTCATCAGAAGATATTTCAGGCACTAACACGATCAGCTGATGAAATTGGTGGTACATCGCTTTGTTTGACGTTTGAGCCGCATCCACTGAAAGTGCTTCGGCCTGAGGGTATTCGACTGCTGATACCGCGCGAAGAGAAAATTCGTGCTATCGCTGCATCTGGTATTGATGTGTTAATTATTCAATCATTCAATGCCTTGTTTGCCTCATTAACGCCTGACGATTTCTTACGGCTGCTGGTTGATCGACTGCGCGTGACCAAGATTATTGTTGGCTATGATTATGCTTTCGGCAAAGATCGCCAAGGCGATATTGCCTATTTTGAAGCGCAGCAACAGGCGGGTCGATTTGCTTTTGAGGTGGTGCCGCCGCACGTTGAAGATGGAAAAGTGGTAAGCTCTAGCCGCATTCGCGCTTTGGTTGCCGAGGGCTTGGTTGATCTTGTGCCACGCTGTATGGGGCGACTCTATTCACTTTTTGGTCAGGTTGTGCATGGTGATGGGCGGGGGCGTGGAATTGGTTTTCCCACAGCGAACCTGTCATGTTCACACGAACTTTTGCCCAAGAATGGCGTTTATGCTACGCTCAGTAAAATCGGGAATAAGTTTTTTCCTTCGGTGACGAATATCGGCCAGAAGCCGACTTTTTCGCAGGGGACTCACGTATCAATCGAAACGCATATTCTGGATTTTGATCAAGATATTTATACGCTTGATATGGAAGTTCAATTTGCTTTGCGGATTCGTGACGAAATCAAGTTTAGCAGTGCTGATGAGCTGATTACCCAAATACAGGCCGACATGGTACGTGTACGGCTCTTTTTTTCTGACTGGGAGAGAGCGGTCAATGGTTTCGAAGCGTATAATGCTGCAAGGGCAATTGCCCCCGCAGCAGCTAAAGACGAAGGGCGGTGAAGTATGAGTCCGAACGTGTCTGGTAGTGGAGTGCAATCGTCGGGGAGTGGAATTCGCAAGCGTCCATTGGAAATACTCGAATTTTACATTGACCATGATGAAAATGGCGAACGCGTCGAGAAGTCATTTGCGATTAACGTTATCCGCGTTAAGGAAATTATCAAGCGTCCTGCTTTTACTAAAATCATTGATACCGATCCGGCTATTGTAGGGCTTTTTAACTTGCGCGACACCCTCATTCCGCTGATTGACCTGCCCGGATGGTTGGGCTTATCCAGCGAGGGATCGCAAAATGAAGTAGTTATCGTTACCGAACTAAGTGATAATTTTAACGGATTTCTTGTGAGTGGAATTAAGAAAATTCACCACTTGAGTTGGGATGATGTCAAAGTTCCCGATAAGATCGATAAAGAGAGTGCTGAATTTATTGCGGGTATTATCAGTCTGCAAGGGCATTTGATTATGGTGCTCGACTTCGAAACAATTTTAGCTAAAATTGGACGCTCAAAAATGCTTCCAGATATCAGCCGTTTTGAGGCGCTTTATTCTGAAGAACGGGAGAATTTCCGCGTATTAGTGGTTGACGACTCTGTTTTTTCACGTGATTTTGCCGAAAAAGTCTTTACGACAGTTGGCTATAATGTTGTTGGTGCGGAAAATGGTGTCGAAGCGTATCGCATCCTTGAAACACGAAAAGATTTGCAAATTGACTTTATTCTGACTGACCTTGAGATGCCGCAAATGGATGGACAGGAGCTTTTAGAGCGGGTCAAGAGCAACACAAACCTAGCTGACATACCAGGTCTTATTATTACTTCGCTATCCAATGCTGTTTCCTTGGATAGCGCGAAGCAAGCCAGCAATGGTGGTCCAATTATGCTTTCTAAGAGTGATATGGTGGCCGTTGTTGAAGCGGTCGATGGATTGCTTGGTGTGGAAGTAAATAAACTTACGAGCCAGTGGGATGTTCCGCGAGGTTAGAGTGAATAGTTGTCTAATAAATATAGTGGCGCACCTTGAGGTATCAGGGTGCGCCATTTTTTATGCTACTGAATGGTGATTTTGCGCGGTTTTTCGTCGGGTGATTTTTGAATGGTAAGCAAAAGTTCGCCATTTTCGTATTTTGCCTGAATCCGTCCGAGATCGAACTTTCTGTTAATACGGAACTGGCGGTAAAAGTCACGCGGTGTAAATTCGCGGTGATGGCATTCAGGCCGCGTTTCATGTGCTAATGTCGCGCTAATCGTCAGTGTGTCGCCTTCTGCGCTGATGGCAAGGTTTTCGCGTGCGACACCAGGCAAATCAAACGCCAGTGTAAGGTGATCACTGTATTCCAGGATGTCGACAAATGGTAATGCTGGTTTTGTATCGCCTTTTTTGGTTATTGAAGCAGATTCTTCGTGTTGCGTCATGTCAGTACCTGCTGAATGTATTGTGGCCAGTGTATGTTCGCTCATGGGAGCCCTCCTTTATTATTTATTGCGAAATCGCAATTTTGCGAGCTTTTGTGTGCTCAGCTTTGGGGATACGGATTTTGAGAATGCCATCAATGTAGTGAGCGCTTATCTTTTCCGTGTCGATATCTCCGTTTAGGGTTATGCTGCGCTTAAATTTTCCGATTCGTCTTTCGCGGCGGCTATATTCAACCCCTTCTTCGGAGATGGGCTTTCGTTCCAGTTCGACTGTCAGCATGTTTTTGTTGACGTTCATGTCGATATTTTCCTTGGCAATTCCTGGACACGAAAGTTCAGCGCAGTAGGCCTCTTCGTCCTCATACAAGTTCATTGCGGGGTACGTTGTGTCGTATCCGTTGAGATTTCGACTTGTGCGAGGGCGCACCGCGAAGTCAAAATCCTTCATCAGCATGTCCATTCCGTTGAGAATGTTCAAATAACTCATGGAAAACCTCCTCATAATGTAATGTGCTGGCATAGGTGTTTTCAAATGGAATGCCATATTGTTAATGTGTTGATTTAACATTGTTTACGTGAGATCATTTGGCGGGCACGTTGTGCTGTTGGCGTGGCAAATGCCGTTGCATGTGTGGTATTTGCCACGCCCGCAACGTGTGTATTCAGTCGTAGCCAGTGGAGTGGAATTGTAGTAAAGTGGCGACGCTTTTAGGCTCAAGGTGATTGGAAGGGTGCGTGTATGGCCTTTTATGGTGCCAGTGGGATTGGTCGCTTTCCGCATACGGATGATTCGCTTATTCAGGAGTATTTGACACGCCTTACAGGGTCGCCGCACGCGTTGGCGGTTCCGGCGCTTGATATTTTTGAGTATGCTGATCGGTATGTGCTGGAAATTGAACTCCCTGGTGGGCTAAAAAAAGAAGACATTTCGTTGCGTTATATTGATCGCAACCTGATTTTAACGGGGCTTCTGCGCTCATCGTCCCTTCCTGAGGGAGCCAGCTATATACAGGCGGAAAGGCCAACGGGCACCTTTACACGCGTAATCCATTTAAGTGATCTTGTGGATATTGAGAATACAAAAATGGACTATACTCTGGGGATTTTAACGATTACCATTTTTAAAAGTGGTGAAAAAACAATAGAAATTCGGCTAGAAGGATAAATAATGGAAAACAATAGCAATAACGAAAACAACCAATCTCCGACAAATAAAAATGGTAATAGTACAGATAGCCATACCCTTTTTGATGGGCAAGGGACGTTGGTCGAAAACATTCCTGACCAAATGCCACTACTGCCTATCCGCGATATTGTGGTCTACCCGTTTATGCTCTTGCCGCTGTTTATTGGGCGTGACGTTTCGGTTAGTGCCATTAATAAAGCACTTGCCGGAGATCGTTATATTTTTCTGGCAACACAAAAAGATACCACTCAGGAAAATCCTGGCGCTGATGACGTGTATCGCGTTGGAACTGCCGCGTCAATTATTCGTATGCTCAAGCTACCTGATGGTCGCGTGAAAGTGCTTGTGCAGGGTTTGCATAAGGGATCTATCTCTGAATTCGTGCCGGAAAATGATTACCTGTTGGTCAATGTGAAGAAACTGTACGATAAGCCGGTAAGCATTGAGGGGTTGCGCGTTGAAGCGTTAATTCGCAACGTAAAAGAGCAACTGAACCAGGTGGTTCAGTATGGGAAAATGATACTTCCTGATGTGCTTGCGTTGATAGAAACACTCGATGATCCCGGAAAGCTGGCGGATATTGTTGCCGCAAACATGGCGCTAAAAATTGAAGACGCTCAAGCTATTTTAGCAGAAGACCATCCTGTTAAGCGGTTGCGGAAGGTCTATACAGTACTAGCAAAAGAGCTGAAACTCCTTGATATGCAAGTGAAAATTCAGTCGGAAGCCAAAGGCGAAATGGATAAATTGCAACGCGACTACTACTTGCGTGAGCAGTTAAAAGCTATTCAGAAGGAGCTCGGTGACACCGACGAAGTTGGCGAAGAGATCACGGAGTTGGAAGAGAAGATTCAAAAAGCGAAAATGCCTAAAGAGGTAGAAAAAGAAGCGCTGAAGCAACTGGGGCGCTATAAGCGGATGCATCAGGATGCTTCGGAAGCGAATATTATCCGCACGCACCTCGATTGGTTGATCGAGTTGCCGTGGAAAAAACGGACGCGTGATAATCTTGATCTGAATGCTGCCCAAACGATTCTTGACGAGGATCATTATGGATTAAAGGATATCAAGGATCGGATAGTCGAATATCTCGGAGTGAAAAAACTCAAACCCGATATGCACGGCCCTATTCTCTGTTTTGCCGGCCCTCCGGGAACTGGCAAGACATCGCTTGGCCGCTCGATCGCACGCGCTTTAGGGCGAAAATTCATCCGCATTTCTCTTGGTGGTGTTAAGGATGAAGCGGAAATCCGCGGCCACCGCAGGACGTATGTCGGCGCCATGCCGGGGAAAATTATTCAGGGGATGAAGACGGCAGGAACAGTCAATCCGCTTTTTATGCTCGATGAAATTGATAAGCTTGGCTACGACTATAAAGGCGATCCTTCGAGTGCTATGCTGGAGGTGCTGGATCCTGAACAAAATAGCACGTTTGCCGATCATTATATTGGCATGCCGTACGATTTGAGTAAGGTTATGTTTATCTGCACGGCCAATAATATTCACTCTATACCTGCCGCTCTGCGCGACCGTATGGAGATTATTGAGCTCTCAAGCTATACCGAAGAAGAAAAATTGCAGATTGCGCGCAAGTATCTTCAACCAAGACAGTTGGAAGCGAATGGCATCAGTTGTGACTATCTTGATTTAACCGACCCCGTACTGACACAGATTATCAGGCAGTACACAAAAGAAGCTGGTGTACGAAATCTTGAGCGCGAGCTGGGGCGGGTTTGCCGTAAAGTCGCGAAAAAGGTTGCCGATGGCGAGAAAAAACTCTTTAAGGTGACTGCAGCGAACTTGCATAAATACCTTGGCACCCCGAAAGTGCTACAGGAAGAAGAGAATAAACAGGATGCTGTCGGTGTCGTAAACGGTCTCGCATGGACGCAGGTCGGTGGAGAGCTTCTCCTTATCGAGGTTGCTAGTATGGTCGGCAAGGGACAATTAACGCTAACGGGGCAATTAGGCGATGTGATGAAAGAATCCGCCCATGCGGCTTTCACCTATGTGAAGCATTTAGCGATTGATTTGAACTATAAGCCCGAGCTTTTTGGCAAGCGCGATTACCACGTTCACGTTCCGGCTGGAGCTATTCCTAAGGATGGCCCGAGTGCCGGCATGACCATCGCTACTGGCTTGATAAGCGATGTGGCGCAGGTCGCCGTGCGTCATAAGGTTGCTATGACGGGTGAGGTGACGATCCGCGGTAATATTCTGCCGATTGGTGGCCTGAAGGAGAAAGCACTGGCAGCAGCACGGGCACATATCCGAGAAATAATTATTCCGCTCGGGAACAAAAAAGATATTGCTGATATTCCGCAAAAAGTGAGAGATTCACTAAAAATTCATACGGTGGAGCACATGCGGGAGGTCTTGAAAATAGCCCTCGTCAAAAAACTGGAGCCGGTGGTGCGGGATGAGGAAATTGGCGTATCTGCGCCTGATGAGAAGGAAGCTCCATAAGTATTTTGATGTTCGCGGAGTACTGCGACG
The DNA here is from genome assembly GCF_000469585.1 of Chrysiogenes arsenatis DSM 11915. Classification (NCBI taxonomy): domain Bacteria; kingdom Pseudomonadati; phylum Chrysiogenota; class Chrysiogenia; order Chrysiogenales; family Chrysiogenaceae; genus Chrysiogenes; species Chrysiogenes arsenatis. Next base: position 168,978 of record NZ_AWNK01000005.1, on the reverse strand, counting down.
CCTGCTGAGCCTGAATGATTCTGCTCACCACATTGCGCTTTCCTTTGGAATTGGTGTCGTCATTGGGTTTGTGCCGATATTGGGAGTGCAGACAGTGCTATCTTTAGGGGGAGCATGGCTTTTTCGGCTGAACGCGGTTGCCGTGGTGTCTGGCTCATTGATTACGAACCCGCTGACGTTCCTTCCGTTTTACGGCCTAGCTTTTAAGGTTGGATCATGGCTTTTTCCGCAACCTGGTGAAATAGAGCCTTTTCCCCTAGGAAGCGGTATGGATTTGGAACAGGTTTTAGCGTTTGTCAAACCACACTTAGTTGAGTTTTTGTTGGGATGTGCTATTGTTGGCACTGCTTTTGGAGTAATTTTCTATTTCTTACTCCGTTCTTTCATAATTCGTTACAGAAGTGGAAATAATGGAAAGTCAAAATAGTCCAAAAATTATTGCAATCGGAGGCGGCAAAGGTGGGGTCGGGAAAAGCCTGATATCCGCCAATATCGCTATCCTGTTTGCGCACTACGGTCGCAAAACAGTAGCGTTTGATGCTGATTTCGGTTGCTCAAATCTCCATACCTGCCTCGGCATGGGACGTCCGGAACGTTCGCTGGCAGACTTTGTCGATCGACGCGTGGCCTCCTTGGAGGAAACCTTCGTCGCGTCGCCATACCCGAATCTTAATCTCGTGAGTGCACACGTTGATACGGGAACGTTGACGGATATGCACCATTCTACGTGGGACAGGATCCTTAAATCAATGCAACGCCTTCCAGTTGACTGTGTGATTATCGACTTAGGTGCGGGGAGTTCGCGCGAAAAGATCGATATTTTTTTGGAGATTGACCAAGGGATCATTGTTGTGACACCCGAACCAACCAGTGTGGAAAATGCCTATAGTTTTCTAAAAAACTGCATCCGTCGCTTAACACTGCAAACATTCAAAAATAATGTTGTGGTGCGTCGGATTGTGAAAGAAATATTTGAAAATCCCAAAGAGACGTTTAAAACGGAGACGCTGTTGCGTGCGCTGTGGGAGTTTAAGCCAGAATTTGGGCGGCGCTTGCAAGAAGAGCTGACCAGAATTTCACCACTACTCATCATGAACATGGTGCGCGAAGAGTCTGATCGTCGCGTCGGTCAAGGTTTAGAAGATATACTGCGGCAATATCTCTTATTAAATGCACGCTTTATTGGCTATTTGCCGTATGAAGCAGCGATCGTCCGTTCTGTTCGTGAATCAAAGCCGATAGTGAGCATGGGCGAAAACTCCTTGGCGCTTAAATCACTGAAGCACCTAGTGGGGCAGATCAATTTCATTAACCAGAATTCTTGAATGTCTCTTTTGCGGGAGGGTGTATGACAACAGAAGCTCAGGGGAAGAAAACCTCGGAGGAAAATGAAAATCTTGACAGCATGTTGCAGCTTGTAGGGTTTACCCTCGGCTCGGAAGAGTATTGTATTGATATCCTTTCGGTTCAGGAGATCAACAAGCGGATGCACATCACGCGTGTTCCGAAGGCGCTTCCGTATGTGAAAGGGGTCATTAACCTCCGTGGGAAGGTTATTTCGGTTATTGATTTACGTCGTCGTTTTCATTTGCCAGAAGAAAATTTTGATAATAATACCCGCATTATGGTGATCGACCTTGCGAAGGAAACGATGGGATTTATTGTCGATAGTGTGACCGAAGTTATCCGCATTCCAGTGAAACGGGTTGACCCGACACCGCCCTTGATTGGCCATATCAGCAACGAATACTTGCTGGGAGTTGGGAAAACTGATGATCGTCTGCTTATTATTCTTGATCTGAACCGCGTGGCGGGTTTTGTTAATGAAGATGGCCGCCCGTACCTCTCCGAACTCGAACGGACAATCAAAAAAGCGCATGGATTACTGAAAGAAGAAGCTCCGCCCCGTCCTACTCGTTCAGCTAAAGAGAAAGAAGCCGAACCCAAGCCCAAGGCTGAGAAAAAAGCTGAACCGGAAATACATGGATTAGCACTTGCCGAAGACCGTGACGCGAGCGCCTCTAAAAAAGTGAGTGCATCATCGGATAATCTTGATGACCTGATTGCCCTTGAGTTGCAAAAACGCGAAGAGGAAGATGAAATCCGCCTCGCAATGCTTGCAGAGGATCGCAAAGATCGCGAGGCGCTGGTCGCACGTGGTGCTGCCGTGCCGCCAGAAGAGGTTGGTGATCTTGACGACTTGATTGCTATAGAGTTGCGCAAGCGTGAAGAAGAAGATGCCTTGCGTATTGCTCAGTTGCGCCAGATGGAAGAGGATGGAGAGGCGACCGCCTTATTGGCAAAAGACGATGCCACCCATCTTGACGATTTGATTGCGCTGGAATTGGAAAAGCGCGAACGCGAAAACGAGGAGCGGCTGGCGCTCATCCAAGGGGAAGCTGGAAAAAAGAATAGTCCATCAGAAGACACGAGTGTCACTCAGCCTGACTCTCTGATGGATGACGTGTATGAGGCTGACTCTGCATTTCCAGAAGTTTCTGGCGACGAATCTGTGATTCAGGATGATGTTGCCACCTCTGATGATACCGCTATTAGCGCGATCATGGGGGATATCCTGTCGCAAATTGCGGATCAACGCGTTGAGGTTAATCGCATAACCGAGGAACATGCGATGCATGTTTCGCTTGATGAATTTGCGGCACTTCAAGAAGAGCTTCATGCTGCCGTTAACCCTGATCTAGAGCACGATGAGGACTTACTGGGAAACGCAGTCGGGGGTGAGACCCCCGAAACCATACTTGACGAAACGTGTGAAACACTGGCTGAACCCGAAGCGTTACACGAGTTGCCGCTAGATGACGAAGATGCGGTTCTCACTATCGAGGATAGTGCCGATGACTCATCGGTGCTTGAAACGGAAGCATGCGTAGCGTTGGATGGCGGGGTAAAGGTCGATGTTATTGAAGAGCAACCTGTAGCGGAAGCCGTCGGTGAGATCGACAAGAGTCAATCAACTCCACACGTGGAATCCAAGGCTGATGAAGAGTGGAACGTCGATGTGTTTGCCGCAGATGATGAATTGTTGGCATACCTTGGTGAAGTTGAAACCGCTTCGGTGTCGGATGCCCCTACCGCTGTCGACGACCAACAAGAGCTATCTGATGAGTTGCGCGCCTATGATGCTGAAGTTGATGAGCTCTTTGAGATAGATGAGACGTTGCTGAGTGAACTTGAAGAGTCGCTCGATTTTATTGAATCAGAAGCAAGGCATGCTGAGGCGCAAAAGTCAGAAATCGTTACCAAGACGAAACACGCGTCCTTGGTGGAGTCTGGTGGCGATGCAGAGGTCGAATCGATCTGTGCCTATCTCGATGCACTTTTGCAGGGGAATCTCGATGCGACCTTTGACGTTGCCCCCGAAATAGAAACCTATCTCGGGCAGATTCAATCGCTCCTTATGGCGGCGCGTATAACTGCATCAAGCGCACGTGATGAAGTGCCGGCAATTATAGATTCGCTCTATGAAAGTTCGCGTTATGCTGAAAGCAGTACGAATACTATCCTCGATTTGTCGGAACGGATTTTGGCGAGTAATACCCGATTTTTGGACGATTTCGGACAGACACAACAGAGCTTTTCGGCGCTTGACCCAGAGAAGCGTGAGAAAAAGCTTTCTGCCTTGCAAAGTGAAGTTGATACTTCGATAGATAATATTTTCGAAATTATGGGTGCGTTAGAGTTCCAGGATATTACGAAGCAACGGATTCAGAAGCTTGAAAAGAAAGTTCAGGGACTCAAAGCGACGTTAGTTGATATGCGTGGCTTAATTAAGTGCCTTGATAATGAAGAAGATGATAGCGTTGACCTCTCAATGTTCTTTGGCGAAGAGGAGGTTGAAACCCCTGAAGCCGCAAAGGATCAACTGGCGATTGACGCGTTACTGCGTGAAATGGGTCTCGACTAGAAGCTTGTTGGTATTTTTTATGAAAGGATCAAAGCGTTATTCATGTTAACTATTACACTTCCTGACAATTCAGTAAAAACATTCGAGAGTGCGAGCATTACGCCGTACGACGTGGCCGCCTCCATTGGAAATCGTCTGGCAAAAGAGGCCTTAGCGGCGCAGGTTGATGGTCGCATGAGCGATTTATATGCTCCAATTACTCAGGACGCGCGTGTTGCCTTGATAACACCTGCTTCTGATGAAGGGCGGGAAATACTCCGTCATTCTACGTCGCATGTTATGGCTCAAGCCGTAAAAGATCTTTTTGGTGGCGAAAAAGTTAAAGTCGCTATCGGTCCGGCCATAAGTGAAGGTTTTTATTATGATTTCGATATGGAGTATCGTTTAGCGCCAGAAGATCTTGAGCGAATTGAACAGCGGATGCGCGAGATCATTGCCACCGATGGAAGTTTTACGCGCCAAGAAGTAACACATCAGGCCGCGGTTGATATTTTTACTCGGCAGCAAGAAACCTATAAGGTTGAATTGCTTGCAGGAATTGACGCGCCAACGGTGAGCCTCTATTGCTGTGGCTCTTTTACTGATCTCTGCCGCGGGCCGCATGTGCCAAGCTACCGCCATATTGGTGCTTTTAAGCTGTTAAGCATTGCCGGTGCCTATTGGCGTGGCGATGAAAAACGCCCTATGTTGCAACGTGTTTACGGCACTGCATTTGCGACGGAAAAAGNGAAGAGGCTAAAAAACGTGATCACCGTAAGCTCGGCAAGGATCTTGATCTGTTCCACTTTGACTCTGAAGTCGCGAGTGCATCGCCGTTTTTCCATCCACGTGGTGCGACGATTTACAACGAACTCATTCGCTTTCTGCGTACCATGTACCGTCATGAAGGGTACCAAGAGGTAATTACGCCGCAAGTGCTTGATGTCGATTTGTGGCATAAGAGCGGCCACTATGACAATTATCAGGAAAATATGTTTTTCACTTCGCTTGACGATAAAATGAACGCCCTCAAGCCAATGAACTGTCCCACGCATGTACTGATTTATGGGGCGCAAAATCGTTCCTATCGTGATCTGCCGCTGCGATACACCGACTTTGGGCGCTTACACCGCTATGAGCGCAGTGGCGTGGTGCAAGGGCTGACTCGGGTGCGGACGTTCAGCCAAGATGATGGGCATATTTTTTGTCGGCCCGATCAGATTGAAGGGGAAATTAAAAATCTGATTGACTTGATCATGAAAATATATAGAGTATTCGGTTTTGAAACGGTTAAGGTTGGACTCTCTACCCGTCCTGAGAAAAGTATCGGTAGTGACGAGATCTGGGAGAAGGCTGAAGCGGCTTTGCGTTGGGCGCTCGAAAGCTCGAATACCCCGTTCCATGTGAACGAAGCCGATGGAGCCTTCTACGGCCCGAAAATCGATTTTCAGGTGAGCGATGCTATTCGCCGCGATTGGCAGTTAGCAACCATTCAACTTGATTTTTCGATGCCAAGCCGCTTTGATGTAAGCTACATCGCCGAAGATGGGACGCGTCAGACACCGGTACTGATTCACCGCGCTATCTTAGGTTCGCTGGAACGCTTTATGGGACTCTACCTGGAGCATACCGCTGGGGCTGTTCCGTTCTGGCTGGCGCCGGTTCAGGTTACCCTGATTCCTGTAAGCGATTCGCACGTTGAATTCTGCCGGAACTTGGCACAGACCTTGATTGCAATTGGCCTGCGGGTTGAACTTGACCTTGCGAGCGAATCAATGGGGAAGAAAATTCGTAATTCGCAGATAGTGAAGACGCCATTTACGCTGGTTGTCGGGGATCGCGAAATGAATGAGCAGGTTTTTGGCGTTCGCCGCTATGGCGCGAAAGAGCCCTTCAGTGCCTCGTGGCCAGAATTACTGACGACGCTGCACGAAAAGCGTTATGAAGCGCACAACGCGATGGGGTATCTGGTTCCACCAGTGCATCAGGTTCCTATCGAGCGCTAACACCGTACCATTTACTCCCATGCGGGAGATGGAATATAGACGACACCACCACACGTCGCTACAATCAGATGGGCAGTGCCCACCAGGAGGATGACACATTATCAACAAGGACATGAAGGGGCCCAAGACCCCAAAAGTGAGACTCAACGAGGACATCAATTGCCCCGAAGTGCGGGTTGTTGGCGATGACGGCGAACAACTTGGTATCATGAGTGCTCGAGAAGCGATTGAAGCGGCGCGAAACAGGGGATTAGATCTTGTCGAAGTAGCCCCGGCCGCCNAACCGCCGGTTTGTAAGATTATGGACTACGGTAAGTACGCTTACATTCAGACTAAAAAGCAAAAAGAAGCCAAGAAAAACCAGAAGCAAATTGTCATTAAAGAAGTAAAACTTCGCCCGAAAATCGAAGAGCATGATTATGCGTTTAAACTCAAGCATGCACTCAATTTTCTTGCCGATGAGGCGAAGGTAAAGGTTACTATTATGTATCGCGGCCGTGAAATGGCGCATACCGAAATAGGGCGGAACATTCTTGATAAGTTTGCGGCTGATGTGGCGGGCAGCGGTGTGATAGAAGCACCACCGAAGCTTGAAGGTCGGAATATGTCTATGATGATTGCACCGGTAAAAAACAAATAGGAGATCCTATGTCCAAGACTAAATTGAAGACAAAACGGGCGGCAGCGAAACGTTTTTCGCTTACCGGTACCGGAAAAGTTAAGTGCAATAGCGCGAATATGCGCCATATCCTCACCAAAAAAGCTCCGAAGCGCAAGCGTCAACTACGTGGTGGTGCACTGGTCGATAAGGCCGATGTTGCCAACGTAATTCGCATGATTCCGTACGCTTAAAATAAGGAGAGAGATATGGCTCGAGTCAAAGGTGGCTTTACCACCAAAAATCGTCACAAAAAAGTAATTAAACAAACAAAAGGTTTTCGCGGAGCCCGTAAAAATCTTTTCAAAATGGCGAACAACACGCTCACACGCGCGTTGAACTATGCGTTCCGCGACCGTCGTGTCCGTAAGCGTGATTTCCGTAAACTCTGGATCATCCGGATAAATGCAGCTGCTCGCCTTCACGGTTTGAGCTATAGCCGCTTTATGTTCGGGCTCAAGCAGGCCGGCATAGAGATGGATCGCAAAGTATTGGCTGACCTTGCCGTGCGTGACCCGCAGGCGTTTGAGGCAGTTGTTATGCAAGCTAAAGGCTCTCTGGGATAAATATCTCTGGTAGAAGCGATCGAATATGGTGGTGTGTAGTTGAGCAAAAGGCCTCTGGCTTTCCGGAATAGGAAAGCCAAGGCTTTTTGTTTTTTTGAGTGATGAATACGATCAGTTCAAGGCGGTATATGTGATACACGAACGACTTGGTCAAATACGGGATGAAGCATTACACGCGGTTGCTGTCGTGGCCGATACCCGTGAGCTTGGCGAACTTAAAGTGCGATACTTAGGAAAGAAAAGTCCTATTACGGAAGTATTAGGTGGCATGAAAGATGTTCCGCCTGCCGAACGTCCGCGCATTGGCGAGGTGGCAAATCAGGTGCGCGATGCGTTAGCACTGGCCATAGAGCAGCGTGGAGAGGCGTTAAAGCAGGCTGAACTGCTGACGCGGCTGGAAGGTGAACGGCTGGATGTAACCCTCCCCGGGCGTCGCCCAGCACAAACAGGAAGCATCCACCCGCTTTCGCGCGTGATGCAAGAAATTGTTGATGTTTTTGGCTCGCTGGGATTCACCGTTGCCGAAGGGCCGGAGATCGAGAAAGATTTTTACAACTTTGAAGCATTAAACATTCCCCGCAATCACCCGTCGCGCGATATGCAAGATACTTTTTATATATCTGAAGATATTTTGCTGCGCACGCACACTTCGCCAGTGCAGGTACGGACGATGTTGCAACAGCGTCCGCCAGTGCGGATTATTGCTCCGGGAAAAGTGTATCGCTGTGATAGCGACATTACCCATACGCCGATGTTTCATCAGGTTGAAGGGTTATTAATTGATAAAAAAACTACCTTTGCTGAGCTCAAAGGGGTTTTGGAATATTTCTGTCAGGCGATGTTTGGTGCAAAAACGGCCGTCCGTTTTCGCCCTTCGTTTTTTCCGTTTACGGAACCGAGTGCCGAAGTTGATATCGAATGTGTCATGTGTCGTGGCAAAGGATGCCGCGTGTGCAAAATGACGGGTTGGCTGGAAATTTTGGGGTGCGGGATGGTCGATCCAAATGTCTTTGGCTCGGTTGAGTACGACCCTGAAGTGTATCAGGGGTTCGCTTTTGGTATGGGCGTTGAGCGGATAACGATGTTAAAATACGGTATCAATGACCTGCGCCTTTTCTTTGAAAATGACCTGAGCTTCCTAGCTCAGTATCGCTAGGAGTGCCGCGAATATGATAGTGAGCTATAACTGGCTGCGGGAGTTCACTCCGCTGGAACTTTCAGTGCAGGATATTGCCGACCGCATTACGTTGCAAGGGTTGGAAGTGGATGCGATTCACGCCTATGGGGCGTTTTCCCACGTTGTTGTTGGGCAGATAACCGCTATGGAGCTGCATCCCAACGCGAGTAAATTAACGGTCTGTCGCGTGGTGACGGATGAATCAGGTGCGCCGCTCACGATTGTGTGTGGGGCGACTAATATGCAGCAAGGAGACAAGGTTCCCGTCGCAATGATTGGTGCTGTGCTCCCCGGCGGATTGGAAATCAAAGCAGCGCAGCTGCGCGGTGTTGATTCGCAAGGGATGCTTTGTGCCAAGGCAGAGCTTGGGCTAGAGGAAAAATCAGCTGGGCTGTATATTCTGCCGAGTGATGCGCCACTTGGCGTTTCTATTGTGGAGTATCTTGGTCTGCGTGATACCGCGATTGAAATTGGCCTCACACCGAATCGTTCGGATTGCCTGTCGCATGTTGGTGTGGCGCGCGAGGTGGCGGTTATTACTGGTGGTGCGGTGATGGTTCCGCGTGTTCAGCTCAACGAGGAGGCCGAAGAAACGGCGGCGCAGGTTGCGGTAGCGATCGATAATCCCGAGGATTGCCCGCGTTATATGGCACGCATCGTGCGTGGGATTACCGTGGCGCCATCGCCACAGTGGTTGCAAAATCGTTTAACGGTTTGTGGTATTCGCCCTATCAATAATATTGTTGATGTTACCAATTACATCATGATGGGTTTTGGCCATCCACTGCATGCGTTTGACTGGAAAAAACTTGGCGCGAAGACGATTCGCGTGCGCCGTGCATTCGATGGCGAAACTTTACAAACGCTTGATGATGCGGAGCGTTCGCTGCACTGTGAAGATATTGTTATTACGGATGGTGCAAGTCCCATTGCCCTAGCTGGTGTGATGGGAGGCGCGAGTACGGCGGTTGACGCACAGAGTACTGATATTTTGATCGAAGCGGCCTCGTTCGATGGGCAGCGCATTCGCCGCACGGCCAAGCGCCTGGCGCTGCATAGTGAGTCAAGCCACCGTTTTGAACGGGGTGTTGATCCGAATGGGTGTGCGTATGCGATCGATTTAGCCGCGCAAATGATGGCCGAGTTGGGCGGCGGCACGGTTTGTCGTGGCGCGGTTGACCAATATCTGACGGTGGCGATGCCGCGAACAATTCACCTGCGTCTTGAGCGGGTCGCAAAGATACTTGGCACGGTGATTCCTGATACGACGATAGGTGATATTTTACAACGCCTTGGTATGCGTGTCAGCCGAGCTGCGGATGTGCTTGTGGTCAGTGTTCCATCGGGGGCTGGTGATGTGCACCGTGAGATTGACTTGATTGAGGAAATTGCACGGGTATATGGGTTCGGGAATATTCCTGCCATCTTGCCTGAAGTTGTAGCCGCAGCACCGCAAAACAGCAATCAGGCTCTGCTGCATATGCTGAAAACTACCGCCGCTGCGCTGGGGTATACGGAAGTAATCAATTACTCGTTCACCGCACCGCGTTTTCTCGACGCCTTTCTGGGCAAAGCGGAACGGGTGCAACTCCTGAATCCTCTTTCTGATGAGCTTTCGGTTATGCGAACATCGCATGCGCCGAGTTTACTGCGCAACCTTGTCGCTAATCTGCATTTGGGGTTCGATAATTACCGCTTTGCCGAATATGGATCGGTGGTAAATGATGGGGCGCATGGGAAAGATGAAATCCCTGAAAGTCGTATGATTATGAGTGGCTTGCTGTCAGGTAAGTTGGCAAAACAGTGGTACGGCGATGGAGAGCGTACGCTCGATTTTTTTGATCTGAAAGGCGAACTTGAAGCGATTGCCGAAGCGCTTGGCGTTCCACTTCAGTTTGAAAGTGGTAGTCAGTCTTGGCTTCATCCAGGGGTTGCAGCGACAATCGCTGTCAACGGTGAGGCGGCAGGGTGGATCGGTGAATTACACCCAGCTTTGCTGGAACCGTTTGACCTCACTGGGAAAATCCTGCTGTTTGAGTTAGACCTCACTCTGGTTTTTGATGCGATCCGGGCGCGTTCTTTTGGGTTTATACCAGTCAATCGTTACCCCTCTGTCTGGCGCGATTTAGCGTTTGTTACTGAGCGGCAGGTGAGCGCACTGGATATTCAGCGCGCAATTGCAACCGTAGATATTCCATGGTTGCAGTCGGTACGTCTTTTTGATGCGTACGATAAGCTTGAGGGCGGTAGGCGGTCGTTGGCCTTCCGTTTCGTTTTCCGGAGTGCTGAGCAGACGCTCAGCGATAGCCTTATTGATCCAGCGATTCAGCAGATTATTCAGGCCGTCACTAAAGCGACCGGGGCGGTACTTCGTTAACATCGAGTCACACGTTTATGTTTGAGCCACACGCTGCCGGCGAGGTTCAGGAAAACCAGTTGACAGGGATTGCCCTGTTCGTGCTATATAACATTGGACAAGAAGGGGGAAACTGCTATGGATTTGAGCCATTTTGACTTACTCGGAGATAAGGTACAGTCGCTCGTAAGTGGGCGCAACGAATTGAGTAAGATTAACAGCGAGCTCGAGTGTAAAATTGATGACCTTGAAATGGCGGTTATGGAAAATGAAGAAACTATCCGCCATCTGAGAGAAGAGGTTGTCCGTCTACAGCAGGAGTACCAGGTAAAGGTTGAGGAGTTACACGCCGAAATCGCTACCTATAAGAACAGAGTCGATTCGATTCTGGACGTGCTCAAAGATGTTGAAGTAACTTCAATTCGAGAACTTGAGGGAGGGACCTTTGGGGGGCAATACTCCTGAGGGTGTGGTAAGCGCAAGCTGCTTGTGGAGAGTTTTCCTTGCAAATAGTCATTAATGGTCAGAGTTACACCTTAAGAGGGGGCGACGATCCCTACCGTATGGAAAAGGTAGCTCGGTTCGTTGATGATAAGTTCAATCAGGTACGGGAGAAAGTAGCATCCCATACCTCGGCAGAAAAAATAGCTGTCCTTGTGGCGCTGAATATAGCCGATGAGCTTTTTCGCATAAAACAAGAAGCACAAGAGAGTGAATCGTATACCCGCAAAAAAACCCTCGATATACTCAAAGTGATTGACGGGAATTTGAGTTAACCATCTCCCCTGCATTGTTAGTGATGAATAGTGTCTTTGAGCCAACGCTTTGCGACTGGGATGTCAGCCTGAGGGCGGTGAGCATGCCTCTTCGGAGGAAGCCTAAAGTCCAGCACTGGCGTCCCGACCTGGTTACCCAGGTTCAAATACATTTCTCACACGGCAATTGCGGGGGTTTTTTTGTATGGATGACGATGCTGGTGTAAGAAAAAAAGAGCTTCGCCGATATTTTCGGCAGCGAAGAGCAGAAGTTGCTCCCGCTGAGCTTGCCTCTCTTTCGTGCCAGGTTGTTGATCGTGCCCTCAGGTTTCTTGTAGATCGGTCAGATTTCTTTCGAATTGCGAGTTATTCATCTCTTCATGGTGAAGTATCAACGGTGTCTTTTAATCAAGCCATCCAAAAGCTTGGACGCACATTGTTACTCCCACACGTATCTTCTCCTTCTCATATGAATTTTGCTATTGTCACTTCGCTTACGCGTTTGTGTATCGGAGCCTATGGGACTCTTGTGCCAGCGGCCGATATGCAGCGGTGTGACAAGCCTGATGTGGTGTTTGTGCCTGGATTGGCATTTGATCGGATGGGGAACCGGCTTGGAATGGGAAAAGGGTACTATGATCGATATTTTCGGGAGTTGTGCCACTCTATGCCGCTGAAAATTGGATTAACATTAAATCGTTATGTGCTGGACGAGATGCCCAGCGATTCTTGGGATGTGCCGATGGATATGATTATGACGGAAACCGAAATTATTGGAGGAACTACATGGACATGAGCGCTATTATCTTTGTGCTCGTAGGACTACTACCGGGCGCTTTTGCCGGTTATGTATATCACAAAAATGTGAGTGCGAAAAATCTGGGTGAGGCAAAGGGGACAGCCGAAGACCTCGTACATAGAGCCAAGCAGGAGGCGGCAGCACTGAAACGTGATGCTGAAGTAGAATCGAAGGATCTGATGCTTCGTGCGCGTCAGGAAGTCGAAAAAGAGGCTCAAGAAAGAAAAAAAGAGCTCAATCAAATAGAAAATCGTCTTTTGAGCAAAGAAGGGAACCTTGATAAAAAAATCGAGGTACTTGATGCGAAGGATGAAAAGCTTCAGGAAAAAGAGCGCCAAGTGCAGCAGCGCGAAGGTCTTTTGGTAGAAAAAGAGAAAGAAATTGGTCGCCTTATTGAACGTCAGCAGCAAGAGCTTGAGCGTATCAGTGGCCTGAACGGTGAAACCGCCAAACAACTCCTTATGGAGCAGATGCTCGAAGAAGCTCGCCTTGATTCGGCAAAGCTGGCGAAAGCCATCGAAGACGAAGCCGTTGAAAACGCTGATCGTAAAGCGAAACGTTTGATCGCGACGGCTATCTGTCGTTTGAGCAGTGAAACGGTATCAGAAATGACTGTGAGCGTTGTCGATTTGCCGAATGATGAGATGAAGGGGCGTATTATCGGACGCGAAGGGCGCAACATTCGTGCATTGGAAAATGCCACGGGTATTGATCTTATTATCGACGATACTCCCGAAGCGGTTATCCTTTCCGGTTATGATCCTGTGCGGCGCGAAGTGGCTCGCTTGAGTCTGGAAAAATTGATTGGTGATGGACGGATTCACCCGGCGCGCATTGAAGAAGTGGTCGAAAAAACGCGCAAGGAAGTTGATAAGCAAATTAAAGAATATGGGGAAAATGCCGTCTATGACCTCGGTGTAAACAGTGTTCACCCTGAGATTATCAAATTGATCGGTAGGCTGAAGTACCGCACGTCGTACGGTCAAAATATTTACCACCACTCGATAGAGGTGGCGAATATTTGCGGTATCCTTGCCGCAGAGCTTGGCGTGAATGTGCAAGTCGCTAAACGGGCAGGATTATTGCACGATATCGGGAAAGCCGTTGACCACGAGGTTGAAGGATCGCACGCCATCATTGGCTATGAATTGGCGAAAAAGTATGGCGAAAAACCTGCGGTACTCAACGGTATTGGCGCGCACCACGGCGAGATGGAAATGGAAAGCGTTGAGGCGATGCTGGTGCAAGCGGCCGACGCTATCAGTGCTGCGCGTCCTGGGGCGCGTCGTGAAGTGCTTGAAAACTACCTGAAGCGCTTGGAGAAATTGGAAGAAATCGCTCACTCCTTTGAGGGGGTTGAGCGGAGCTTTGCCATTCAGGCTGGTCGCGAGATTCGCATAGCAGTGAAGAGTGAGGCCATCAGCGATGCGCAAATGTATAATTTGTCGCGTGATATTGCGAAGAAGATCGAATCTGAACTGACCTATCCCGGTCAGATCAAGGTAACGGTTATTCGAGAGACGCGAGCGGTAGAATTTGCTCGTTAAAGTAGTATGAAGGCATCGGGGAATAGAGCAAACGCTTTATTCCCCTTTTTTATTCGTGTATGATCCTGACCCGCAGGTAGCGCTGTTGTAAGGGAAAGACCACTTTTGAGGAGGGGTAATGAAAAATGTGACGATTGCGACGAAACTGACGGTTGGGTTTTGCCTTGTTGCGGCGATTACGCTGTTTGTCGGTTACATTGGTTGGAGTAGCGTATTGAAGCTGCAATCCAGTCTTGTCGATGTTGGGCAGCTCCGGTTGCCGAGCGTACACGCCTTGGGAGATATACAATGCAGTGCGGAACGAATTCGATCCGTACAGCGCACATTACTGAACCCGAATTTGAGCGATGCCGAGCGTAAGAGTCAGTTTAATGCACTCATGATGGCAGAAAAGCACTACGCCGAAGCGAAACAAGAATATGAGGCGTTAGATGTGACCGATGCCGAGCGAGCCCAATGGCAGCGATTTCTTGCTGTGTGGGGGAGTTTTGAAAAAGAGTATCGTGAATTTTTCAGGATGGCCAAAGAATTGGAACAGATTGGAATTTTTGACCCAATGTCGCTTCGTGCCAATTTGGAGCGGTTTCGTGGTGATCACTATGCTGTGATGGAAAATGTCAATGTGATGCTGCGCACTGGACGCCAGTTTGAAGGGGGGACAAACCCGACCGGTTGTAATTTTGGCCGTTGGTTGGGAACGTTTTCGACTACAAACACTGTCATAACGCAATTACTTGCGGAGATGAAAACAACGCATGACTCGTTTCATGCAGGTGTCGCGCGGGTGAAAGAGTTGGTAGAAGCTGGCCGTCTTGCTGAAGCGGAAACGCACTATACGGGGATTGTCAGCCCTGCTGCGAACCGTACGTTTCAATACTTTGGTCGGCTGATAGAAGAGGCAGAGAAAGCAGAGAAGTTTTACCGCGCTATGGAGCATCAGGCGATGGTGACCACAGTGGCGAAGCAAAGCGAGGCCTTTGAATTGCTGGAAACGATAGTGCACGAGAACCAGCAGTTGACCTCCGTGGAAGTATCGGAAGGCCTCGCGGAAGGGACTCGCGCGGAATGGTTGACAATGGTCGCTTCGCTGGCAGGTGTTGCTTTGGCGGTTGTGCTTGGCTTTGTTCTTTCGCGGATGATTGGTGGTCCTTTACGCGAGATGAAATATGCTTTTGATGAGCTTTCAGAGGGTGAAGGTGATTTGACGAAGCGCTTTGAGGCGGATGCTAGGAATGAGATAGCTGACGCGAATCGCTCGATGAATGTTTTCCTTGATAAAACTCAGTATATCGTGACGGAGGCTATTGAGGGATCCTATGAAGCGGCAACTGCCAGTGAGGAGTTAATGGCGACGGCAGAATCGCTCAACGCCAATATCTCACAGCAGTTTGATCTTGTCGACAAATCGAATGTCTTAACACGTGAGGTAGGTGAAAATCTGGACTTGACGGAGGAGTTGGCCGTTACGTCAACAGTCGTTTTGGAGGAAAGCAACCGCGTTCTGGGATGTTTTATTGCCGATTTAGCGAAATTGAATGAAAAAATTATAACGGATAGTGAAGCGCAGCAGGAGATGGCGATAAAAATGGAATCGCTGAGTCATGAAGCGGTGAAAATCGAAAACGTCCTTGGGATTATTTCTGGGGTTGCTGATCAGACGAACTTGTTAGCTCTGAATGCTTCGATTGAAGCGGCACGTGCGGGCGAAGCTGGGAAAGGGTTTGCGGTCGTTGCGGATGAAGTACGCGTTTTAGCTGAGCGGACACAGAATTCACTGGGAGAGATTCGCGCGATAATCACAACGATCACCGGCAGTATTGATGGGTTGCATCATGAGGTCGCAAAAATTGCTACGGATATTCGTCAAGTGGCGGATGATTCGCAGGGGATTATGAGTCAGGCTTCGATAACGCAGGAAAAACTAGCAGGCACTGTCAACTCATCTTCTGAATTGGTGCGCAAAAGCACCTTCATCGCGAAAAAGACCAAAGACTTGATTGAGGTCATGCAGGAGATGTTTCAACTCTCTTTGGAAAATAAAAATGCTGGTGAAGGGATCACGAATGTCTCGGTTTCCTTGGCCGAGAAATCAAATAATTTACTCGAAATGCTCAGACGGTTTAAAGTATAACCCATCATTTTCATGATGCTTACTTTGCGTATGGTTTTTACGGGGCAATCCAATTCGGATTTCGGGTTGTATTTTTGCGAATCATGGGTTGACAAGCTCCAGTAAGTAACGTACAAGCTCTCTCCGGTGTGCGAGAGTGGCGGAACTGGCAGACGCACTAGACTTAGGATCTAGCGCCTTCGGCGTAGGGGTTCGACTCCCCTCTCTCGTACCATCTGCGGGAATAGCTCAGTTGGTAGAGCACAACCTTGCCAAGGTTGGGGTCGCGGGTTCGAGTCCCGTTTCCCGCTCCATTGTCGAGCAATGAAAGACGGAACACTTCAGTNCTATTTTTTTTTGCCTGAAATTATTGTATCGTCCTGTGTTTGTTGAGCGTATTAGATTTTTTTAAAATATGCAGAGGTGGCAATGAAGATCGAAGTTAAAGGCATCGAAAAGTCAGCTAAAGAGGTAACCATAACGTTTCCTGAGGCGGTGGTAGAGGAAGCGGTACAGAAGGAACTCAAAAAGCTTGCGCTGAATGCTAAAATTAAAGGGTTTAGACCGGGGAAAGCGCCACTATCGGCTGTTCGTAAAAATTATGGCGGGACAGCGTTTGAAAATGCTTCGCATAAACTTATGGATAGTGCCATTGGCAGTTCGCTTGAGTCAGAGTCGATAAACTATGTCTCTCGCCCGACTATTACCGGCCTTCAGTCGGCTGAGGGGGGGGATTTGCAGTTCACGTACGTGGTTGACGTATTTCCTGAAGTAGATCTTGAACTCTATCGTGGTTTTGATCTTGTGCGCGAAGTAAAGCCGCTCACTGATGCGGATGTTGCCGAATCAATTGGTCATATTTTGCAAGAGCGCTCTGAGCTTCAGGTTGTCGATCGTGAAGCGCGCACTGGCGATCATGTTGTGATGGATTTCGCTGGTAAGATCGACGGTGAATACTTTGACGGTGGAACAGCAGAGCGTTATGCCTTGGAGATTGGCTCTGGCCAATTCATTCCCGGATTTGAACCACAGCTTGAGGGTTTAAAGGCTGGCGACGCTAAAGTGGTTCATGTCACGTTCCCTGAAACCTATCATGCTGAAGGGCTGAAAGGCAAAGCCGCAGAGTTTGAAGTCACGGTTCACGAAGTGCAGGAGAAAGTAGCTCCCGAGCTTACCGATGAGCTGGCGCAAACGCTTTTGCCGGATCAAGAGGGAGTAACGGTTGAGAGCTACCGCACGCACATGCGTGGCGTGCTTGCGTCGCACCTTGAAGAGCAGACGCAGAGCAAGTTGGAGCGCATGGTAGCCGACAACCTTATTGAAAAGAATCCATTTGATGTGCCACAGTCGATGATCGACTCGCAAGCGCGCCAAATTGCCTATAACATGATTCAGCGCTATATGTCAGGCCGGCAGAATTTTGATCAGGACGCAATCCGTCGCCAGATCGACACCCTTGCGCCGATGTATCATGAAATTGCCGAGCGCCAAGTGCGTACAAGCGTGTTGCTGCACAAAATTGCGGAAGTCGAAAAAATCGAACCAAGCGCAGAAGAGATGGATGCAGAACTTGTCCGTCAGGCTGGGTTGGCCGGTATGTCGCTCGAAGACCTGAAAGGGCGGATGAATCCTGAAATGGAAGAGGCCATGAAAGCGACCCTGATTGAGCGTAAAGTGATGACGTTCATCATAGATAACTCGACGGTTGTCGAAAAAATAGTTGAAGACGATGAGTCAGCGGAACTGCAACCACAAAGCTAATTGTTTTGCGGAAAGTACCTGGCTTGTAACAAACAGAGAACAGCCACAACAGCAGAGGAAACTATGCCATTGATCCCAATTGTTATTGAACAGACTTCTCGGGGCGAGCGTTCGTATGACATTTATTCGCGGTTATTAAAAGATCGCATTATTTTTCTCGGGACGCCGATCGATGATCAGGTTGCCAATGCTATCATTGCTCAATTGCTCTTTTTAGAAGCAGAGGATCCTGAGAAAGATATCTATCTTTACGTCAATTCTCCAGGTGGAGTTGTGACGGCAGGAATGGCCATCTATGACACTATGCAGTACGTCCGACCGAAAATTTCTACTATTTGTGTTGGTCAGGCGGCCAGTATGGGTGCCGTGTTACTGGCTGCGGGGGAAAAGGGGAAGCGATTTGCGTTGCCTCACGCCCGTATTATGATTCACCAACCGCTGGGCGGAGCGCAGGGGCAGGCGACTGATATCGAAATTCAGGCGCGTGAAATCCTGCGTATGAAACAGATGCTGAATGAGTTATTGGCCAAACATACCAGTCGTGATGTTGAACAGTTATTCCGCGATACCGACCGCGATTTCTTTATGGATGGCAAACAAGCGGTGGCGTATGGCTTGATCGACGAGGTAATCGCTTCGCGTGGAGTGGTTACATGACGAGACGCAAATCGCCCGAAAAGCCATGCTGCTCTTTTTGCGGCAAAGCGTACGATAAAGTCGCGCGGCTTATTGAAGGGAAACCTGGTATCTTTATTTGCGACGAGTGTATTGACTTGTGCAATGAAGTCATGTCGGAAGATGAAGATATTCTCAATGAGCTGAATGCTCCTGGGGCGGATGCACAAGACATTGTTGCGACGCTGCCGAAGCCTGCTGAAATAAAAGCAGCGCTCGATGAATATGTTATCGGTCAAGAAGCGGCAAAAAAAGTATTGAGTGTTGCCGTCTATAACCATTATAAGCGGATATATAAAGGAGATACGCGGACATCGGCGGGTGAAGAACCTGTAGAACTGAGTAAGTCCAATATTTTGCTGATTGGCCCCACAGGGAGCGGCAAAACGCTTTTAGCGCAAACTATGGCGCGCACTTTGAACGTGCCGTTTGCGATTGCTGACGCTACGACGTTAACTGAAGCGGGCTATGTTGGCGAAGATGTCGAAAACATTTTACTGAAGTTATTGCAAAGCTGTGACTATGACGTTGATCGCGCGCAACGTGGTATTATCTATATTGATGAAATCGATAAGGTATCGCGGAAAAGTGAAAATGTTTCGATTACGCGCGACGTTTCTGGCGAAGGCGTTCAGCAGGCGCTTCTGAAAATCGTCGAGGGTACCATTGCGAACGTTCCGCCAAAGGGTGGGCGAAAGCATCCGAATCAGGAATTTATCCAGATCGACACCTCGAATATCCTCTTTATTTGCGGTGGAGCGTTTGAAAGTCTTGATCAGGTAATTGGACGTCGGATGGGCAAAAAGACCCTCGGCTTTGGGCAGACTTTGAGTGAAAACCGTGGCCTGCAAAAAGATGAACTGATGGCACGCGTTCATCCAGAAGATTTGATAAAATTTGGGATTATTCCTGAGTTGGTCGGCCGCCTACCCGTCATCACGGCTCTTGGTGAGCTGGGAAGTGATGCGTTAGTGCGGATTCTGAAAGAACCAAAAAATGCGCTGATTAAGCAATATCAGTATATGCTGGGGATTGACGATACCGAGTTGGTTTTTGATGATGACGCCTGTGAAGCGATTGCGGAAGAGGCACTTAAACGCAAAACAGGAGCGCGTGGTTTGCGCAGTATTCTCGAAGATGTCATGCTTGACATTATGTACGAAATACCGAGTATGGAAGCGGCGCGTCGTCAGTGTCGCATTACCGCTGCGGTGATTCGTGGCGAAGAGAAGGCGCACGTGACACCACTCAGCGGGAAGTCGACGAAAAGCGCATAACGTATGCGGCAGCTATGGGCATTAAGAGTGTATATAAAAAAGGGTACCGATATCGGTACCCTTTTTGCGTATTGATGTGGCGTGGCGAGGTGTTACGCAAATTTCTGGAATTGGCGCAGCGCCCATTCTAAGGTGCGAATATGCCGCTCTTCATCCTCCGCACATACGCGAAACCATGCCGCGAGGGGAACGTTTCCTTCGGCGTAGGCAAGCGAAGCTCCTTCGAGTTTGAGTTTGCGACTTCCCTTTTTCCCTTCAAGTAAGGTTTTAAACGAGTCGAGAAGTTCGTCACGTGTTGCTGCGGCTCCACTCCATCGTGCAAAGCCCGTAGCGTGACGAAGCTCGTCTTGCGCCATGGCGAGCAAGGGCGGCGAGAGGTGCGGGATGCCAAGTGTTTCGCATTGCAGGGCGTAATGACCAAGATGTGTTGCTTCCCATGAGTCGCCACGAACCTGTAGTGCGGCGTATTCATCGAGCGACCGGCTTGCTTCGGTATCTTCGGTAAAAGCACTTTCTGGAGCGGTGCACAGGGGGCAAACTAAGGGGGGTGTGTCCCCAAAATGGAGGAGACGGCATTTCGAACAGCGATATTTTTGCATATAAATTCCATCCTGTGTTACGAATGCCTTATTGTAGTAGAGTCAGCCTTTTTTGCATAGGGGGTTCGCAAGTGGAAAGAAAATCTCTTTTAGCAACGTTGGGTCATTACCTCTTGTTGCGTAATGTCGGGGTTTTTATTTTTCTTTCTTTATCGCTTCTTGTTTTCATTATCGGGCGTACATCGTTGGAACATGCTTCACAGGAATATCAGGCGTCTTTACGGCATTCCTCGGTTTTGGCACGAGAAATGCTCGACCTGATTGCGCTTTACGATGAGCTGGAGCAGCGGCCAAGCGAGGCGACCGTCATTCTGCGGAGCATACGGCAACAGCTTGACGGTATAGCGCAGCAAGTTGCCAGTAGTGGCGACACGTTTCATTTGCTTCCAGCCTACCAAAAACTCCTTGAGGCTACAGGGTATGAGCTGGCAGAGTGGTATGATGAGTTGAACCCGCTGGATGGTGGCGTGCTCCCCCCGCCGAGTAGTGAATTTTGGGTGCAGCATCGTAAATCTATTATTGATCAGGTCCGGCATTTGCAACGGCTTGGTGAGATGGAAGTTCAGCGGCTGTTTTTAACTATGGATCAACTGAATTGGATTCTTGCAGCTACATCATCGTTTGGTATGGTTATTCTGTTGGCGCTCTTGTATCCCGTCATTGAACATCGGAGTCGCAGGATTCAGCTGGTGGCGAAACGCCTTGCGCAGGTTGCTTCAGACGAGGCTCATGGGGTGAAGGAAGAAGCATTGAGTAACTTGGAAATGCTGACACAAAAAGTCGTGCGCCAAGTAAAGAAGCATCGCATTCGTGAAGCCCTACTGGCCAAGGCGCTTGGGCAGGCAACTGGAGCATTCCCCGAAACGATACGGGAATTCTACTACCATCGAATATTGTGGCGTGGCATTGAAAGTCAGTCGGATCCTATTGCGATAGTCGAAGAAAACGGTATTTTTCTCTACACGAACACGCATTTTGAAGGGATATTTCACTGTACACGTCATCAGAATCTTGAGGATATCGACCCAACCCCGGAAAGTGAATCTTTGGTTGAGTTAGTTGGCGAAGCACTGCAAAAAGGGTATCTGGCAACCTATATCGAAATTTTAACGGTGCCGCGCGGATTTCGGGCGAACCGCTTTCAAGCGTATGATTTTACCCGCCGTCGGCAATGCGAATATCTCATTATACATATCGAGGGACGTCCGCCGACAGATGATTTCTTTGTCACCGAAGAGGGTGGATGGGGGACGGCATGAAAAGTACAAGAAGGCCATCAATTTTTATCAGTTGTGGCGAATTGAGCGGAGATTTCCATGCGGCAAATGTGGTGCGCCACTTGCTACCTGAATGGGATGTGCGAGGTATTTATGGGCCACATCTACGTCACGCTACTGCTGGAGTAGGCGAAGTTGCACAGGTTGAATCGCTCAGTGTGATGGGGCTTTGGGAGGTACTGTGTCAGTATCGAACGATCCGAAAGGTTTATGTGACCGCGCTTGAGTCTATGCGCAATAATCCGCCAGATATACTGTTATTGGTCGATTATCCAGGGTTTAACATGCGCTTGATGCGGCAAGTGAAAACCGAATTTCCAGCGGTAAAGGTTTTTTACTACATCCCTCCGAAAGTATGGGCGTGGAAAGTTGGAAGAGCTGCAGATATATCGCGCTTTTCCGACAGAATCTGCACAATATTCCCGTTCGAAGAACAGTATTACCAAGCGGATAAGGTGCACTATGTCGGGAATCCTTTAGTGAGCAATACTTACTCGCCTGCCGAAACGCCTGATCCAAATTTGATTGCCTTATTGCCTGGGAGCCGCCGCAGTGAAGTTGAACGTCTCTTCCCTATTTTGCTTGATGTGGCGCGTAATATTCCTGATAAGCAGTGTGTTGTCCCGGTTGCCTTATCACTCGGGATGTCATTTTTTGAGCGTTATACATTGCCGGATAATGTGCGGCTTGAGTTGCGCCCGGTCAGTGAGATGTGCCGTTTTGCTTGGGCGGCAGTTGTCGCAAGTGGAACGGCATCGCTTGAAATGGCGGTGTTGGGCATACCGCATGTGGTGGTGTATAAGGTGAATCCGCTCACATGGATGATTGGTCGTCGTATTGTAAAGCTACCATTCGTGAGTTTGCCAAATATTATTGCCGGGCGTGAAGTTGTGCCGGAGTATTTGCAGGACAAGTGTCAGGCAGCGACTATCTGTGGACGTTTGCGAGAGCTGTGCGATCCGTTGCTTCATCAATGGATACGTGATGAATTGTTGGCGCTCCGTTTGCAGC
The DNA here is from genome assembly GCF_000469585.1 of Chrysiogenes arsenatis DSM 11915. Lineage (NCBI taxonomy): Bacteria > Pseudomonadati > Chrysiogenota > Chrysiogenia > Chrysiogenales > Chrysiogenaceae > Chrysiogenes > Chrysiogenes arsenatis. The sequence continues at coordinate 146,500 of NZ_AWNK01000005.1, read as the reverse complement.
TTGACCGTGGTAACGCCTCGCAGGCGGTGGCGCAAGAAATCAACAACATGATGGTACGCGATACGCCTTCTCGTTTACCGTGAAGTCTGGTACTATTTCTCTACTAATGATATTGGGGTAACCTTTTGGAAACACTCATTCTGCACTGCGCTGAAGATAATTTGCGCGCGACGATTGAAGTCTCACCGGCCATCTTGGAGCTGGCACCGGTGTCGGCATTGCGTGATACCGTTATGACGCGCTTAAAAGAACTCGGTGTGCAAGAGCGTTTTATTTGGCATGAAACGCTTGATACCCTTCAGGAGTTGGCAGAAAGCCGTCTGTGGACAACACCTTTTCACGAAACGATCGCTGCGGGTATTCCACCACAAAATGGAATCGACGGGCAGGTTGTTTTTCATGTTGATGTCAATTTGAAGGTTGGCGAGGAGCACAGAAGTGGGAAAATTGATTACAAAGAGCGCGGTTATGTGCAAATTGTCGAGGCGGGAACTCTCTTACTCGAAGTTATTCATCCGACGAAAGGTGAATCTGGAGTAACCATTTTTGGAGAAGAAATTCCTGCGGAACATGGAGTTGAAGTAGCGCCGCTTTTTCCAGATGGGCGATCGGTGGCGGTTGAGCCGGGGCAAAAGAGCACGCTGTATCGAGCGAAGCGCAAGGGGTGGCTTCAATCGAAGAAAGGTACTCTCTCGGTAGAAATAGCGCTGACGGTAGAGCAAGATGTCGGTATTGAAACAGGAAATATCCGTTCGGTTGGAAGTGTTACGGTTAAGGGGAGTATTCGCGGTGGTTTTACGGTAGAGACAACAGGTGATGTTGATATTCAGGGAGATGTTGAAGCGGGCGCCGTTATTCATGGGAAGAATGTGAGTGTCAGTGGTGTGTGCCATGGGCAAGTGTTCGTGATGAACAATTTTACGGCCACAATCGCTGAATATACAACAATTGTGGCGGGAAATTTGGTGGCTATATCAACGGCCTTTCAGTGCGAAATTACGTGTGCTGCGGCGGTAATTGATAACCTGAAAGCATGTTTTGTCCGTGCATCGAATTTGATTCAAATTGAAATAATTCAGCCGAGTACGGGGAATCCTTCAACGTTGATTATCATGCCGCATGTGTTTACGCATCGCACCATCAACATGTATAACGTGGCATTAGCGGCCGCTCGGTTTGACAACGAAATAGTGAAGCGGCGGTGCCGTGCTATTGAATCGGAGTTTTACAATCGGCATCCGCATGTTTCGAAAGAGGAATTTCTGGTAGCGATGGAGAATGATCCGCACTATAGCGAAACACGAAAAGCGGCGGAGATGGAAGATTTGCACATTCATACGTTGCGCAAGAAAACGCTTACCTTTTTGGAGCAAAAGCAAGGGAAAATTCGCGTGAGTGCGTTGGTGCGCGACACGATTATTAATCTCTATGGTCAAAGTCGGGTCATTGGGAGTGATTTAGCGAATGTGGTCTTTTCACTTGACCCAGAAACGAAACGGATAGTGGGGGTAGTCAACGGTGAAGCTGATACCGCTTAGCCTTCTCGTTCCTGGTATGAAGCTCGCGAAGGACGTGTATAAGGGGCAAACAATTTTTCTTTCGCGCAATGTACCGCTGACGGAGCGAGTGATCGACTATCTCCGTTCATCTGGCTTTAGTCATAAAATTGCCATAGATGATGGTGCCGTATGTCCGGTGCGGCAGTCAAATCGGGGGTATGAAATAGAAATCCTCGAAAAACAGCACGGGTTTTTGCGTCTCGAAGGTGATGTGTTTATCGAAGGGTTTGCTCAGGCAGAGTCTGAATTGTATTGTGTCGGGAATGTTGAAGTGGGTGGGGACGTACTCGCCTTTGCGACGATTGTTTGTACCGGAACATTAACGGTTAAAGGGCGAGTAGCCGGAGCGACGGTGGTGGCTGGCCAGAATATCAAAGTGGTTCAAGCTGGATCGCAATACCATTTGCCAACAGCGATTGCCTGCATTGACTTTCAGGAAAAACTCAATCAGGAAGCGAAAAAAGAATACGAGCGCGAACTTGATTCGTTGCAGCAGAATATAAATAAAATTGGTGCTGCAATGGCCGGCTATTCGCGTCAGCAAAAAGAAGGTGTTGTGCAATCGCCTGCGGAACGAGCAAAAATTAAAAAAATATTTTCAATGTATACGGTGCTGCAAAACAACCGGAAAAAAATTCAACAACAGATAGAGCGGCTTTCGGGCGAATCGCCGCCGTTAAGTATTCATGTGGAAATGTCAGTTGCCCATGACGTGACCTTCGGAATTGGTGACCTTCGCTTGGCCGCTGAGCCGCACGCTGGCGAGGTGATTGTCAGTGCACGGGGTGGGGTTCTCCACTTTGAAAACAAATAAACCCTTTGCTCGATTGAGCAAAGGGTAAAGTTGCGGGGCGTGTAATAAAAGCCCTTATGACCGCCACTCGCTACTACGGTAGTCGTGCGTGCGGTTTTTAGGGCGCTCAGCGCGCGCGTTCCCCACGTTGACCATGGAGTGTCTTTTCGCTGGCGTTGAACGTGAAGTGCGTTCGTTGGTCTCTTCGCCACCACGACTCAGTGGAGCGGCTTTCGGGAAGGCCGTTGCTTTCGCCGCAGTGTGAGTCGATGTTCTGCTGCGACCTTTACTTGGCGCTGCCGGCTGCTGGGTTGAGTTTCGTGGAGCGCGTGACGCTGTGGTTTTCCCTTTACTGCCGCGTCCATTCTGGATCGGTTCGGCGGTAATAGAGGGGTCGGGGGTGAAGCCCTCAACGGAAATCTTGCGAATTTCCGTTTTTAGCATCCGCTCAATCCCTTTTAGTAGATCGTGTTCATCAATGCAGACCAATGAGCAAGCGCCACCGTTGTTACCAGCACGGCCAGTGCGGCCAATGCGGTGAACGTAATCTTCGGGAACATTCGGAAGCTCAAAGTTGACTACTTGTGGCAGCTCATCAATATCAAGGCCACGAGCCGCGATATCGGTAGCGACCAATACACGAACTGCCCCTTTTTTGAAGTCGCTCAGTGCTTTTGTGCGCGCATTTTGGCTTTTGTTGCCATGAATGGCATCTGCGCCGATTCCATCTTTAGAAAGTTGGTCGGCTAGGCGATTGGCGCCGTGCTTGGTACGTGTGAAAACTAATACCTGTTTCCAGTTGTTCTCTTTGATTATTTTCGACAGAAGTTCACGTTTGCGTTCGCGATCAACGAAGTGAACGACTTGTTGCACATTCTCTGCAGCGGTGTTGCGCTTAGCGACTTCAATATGCACGGGGTCATTGAGAAGTGTTTCTGCGAGGCGAGTAATTTCTGGTGTAAACGTTGCAGAAAAGAGGAGACTCTGCCGCTGTTTGGGAAGGATGCCAATGATACGACGAATATCATTGATAAAGCCCATGTCAAGCATGCGATCTGCTTCGTCAAGAACCAGAATTTCAATTTTAGAAATATCGATGGTCTTTTGGTTAATGTGATCAAGTAACCGTCCTGGTGTGGCGACAACAATGTCAACCCCTTGGCGCAGTGTTGTAATCTGTGGGCCAATGCCAACGCCGCCAAAAATCACTGCCGTACGGTTCTGGACGCATTGTCCGTACGTACGAACGCTTTCTTCAACTTGTGCCGCAAGTTCGCGGGTTGGAGTCATGATAAGGACGCGCGGATAGCGGCGACCTTGCGTCGGATTTTTTAGTAAGTGTTCAAGGATAGGGAGCGTAAATCCTGCAGTCTTCCCTGTCCCCGTCTGAGCGGCGGCACGAATGTCGCGGCCTTGAATGATAGCGGGAATAGCTTGAAGCTGAATAGGAGTTGGTGTCGTGTACCCTTGCTGGGTTACGGCACGAAGAATCGGGGCCGAAAGGCCAAGTGTAGAAAATGACAAAATAAAATCTTTCTGAGAGAGCCTGCCCTACGAGTAGGAGGTTCGGTCCAGGCTGAATCGGGAATATGCATTCGCATAAAAACGAAAGGATCAGGTCGCAGGCCGAAATGCGTCGATTGAACGA